>JBHLQA010000377.1:0-3806 GCA_048885285.1 Candidatus Odinarchaeota archaeon | reverse complement strand
ACTATTATAAAGAGAGTAATTAATACAAAAATAAGCAAAAAAAATAAAAAAGATTAAGAGTAAAATTTACTCAATTAGTTTTTGGTTTCTTTTAAGAAAAATGAGATTATTACAGCAATTATCAAAAAAACAGCTTGAATTAATAAAGCAGGCCAATAATCACCGTTTATTTTAACATCTTCAAAACTAAGAATAAATAAAATCCCTCCAATTTGCCCTATCATCATTAACATTCCATTAGAACTTGCTTCTGGTACTGGTTTTGTAATATCTACTGCATATTCAAGACCTACTGGTCCTGCTGAAAGTAAACCGAAACCTAAAAGAAATGCAAACGTAATTAATATTATTCTATCAAATGTGAAAGTAATTATGAATAAAGAAATTGTTGCCATTGTAAGTGAAAATATCAAAAGAGGTTTACGTTTTTCATATTTATCTGAAAATGTAGCCATTATAATACAGCCTGCGATCCCCCCTAGTAACATTAGACCACCTAATATTCCAGAAAACGTTTCACTATAACCTCTGGGTTCTACAATTCCAAAAATATAAGTAGCTATTGTATTGAAAATTCCAAGACCCAAGAAAAAAAGGATGAAAAGAAGTATAAAATGCTTATTCTTAAATAATTTCTTTAAACCTTCAGATATTAAAACTTTCTCTTCTAAAAGAACTTTTGTAGGTGGCGTTGGTGGTCTATCCTTAATAAGTATAATAAAAATAATACTAATAATTAAAGATAAGATGCCATATATAAACAGCATTGGTATTAGATTATCTGTAGGTATTAGGAGGGGTGTGATAAACATTCCTAAAGCAATACCTAAAAACTGTGATATTAAAGCAATTCCTGTAGCTGTTGTTCTTTCATCATCAGGAAACCAGTTAGCTGATAATTTTGTAATAGCATTAAGTATAAAAGGTTGTCCTATTCCAATTCCAATTTGGAATATCAGTAATAATATATAATCATCAAAAGCAACAAATCTTAAAAATCCAAAAATTCCTGTAATTATTGCTCCAATTCCAGCTCCTATTCTAAAACCATACTTATCAATAATCCAAGCTGATAAAAAAGCTATTGGAATATATACAATCATAAAACTCAATGCTAATAAATCTATTAAAAGTTTATTAACCCCATAAAAAGTTTGAGCAATTTCATTCACTGGTGCAAAACATATCCATAACATTTGTAGTATAATATTTTCTAGCATAAACAGTAAAAGAACGACCCAACGATATCGATAAACTTGAATACTCGTTTCATTCATTAAGTTAACACTTTTATTGTTTGATAATTAATTTTAATTAATTAAATCAATTTAGACTTTAACAAATTTAAATTTTTAATATTTAATTAGAAAATTTGAAAGTATAAATTTATTCAAACTTTTTCAAATTTTTTAAATTGTGTATAAAATATATAAGTGATAATTTTTGGCAAATAAATTTATTGTTGGAGTATTTGGAGCTGGGAGAATTGGAAAAATACATATTGAAAATTTATTACATAAAATACCTAATGTTAATTTGAAAATTGTGGTTGATATAAATATTGATAATAAATTACGAGAATGGGCTGAAGAAAAAGGAGTTCCAAATCTCGCCAATGATCCATTTGATATTTTAAATGATCCTGAAATTGAGATAGTAGTAATTTGTTCACCTACGGATACTCATACTAAAATTATCCAGGAAGCTGCCAAAATGAATAAACACATTTTTTGTGAAAAACCAATTGATTCAAATATAAAGAATATTAGGGAAACTCTTTCAGTTGTTAAAGAAAAAAAAGTAAAACTCATGATGGGATATAATCGACGTTTTGATCGTAATTTTATGAGATGCCATGAGTCAGTCACCTCTGGTCAAATCGGTGAACCTCAAATTGTTAAAATAACTTCGCGAGATCCCGCCCCTCCTCCAATCTCATATATAAAAGGTTCAGGAGGTATGTTTTTTGATATGACTATACATGATTGGGATATGGCAAGATACCAGATTAGAAGTGAAGTGGAAGAAATCTATGCAACTGGGGGCGTACTTATCGATCCCGAAATTGGAAAAGCAGGAGATATTGATACCGCCGTAGCTGTATTGAAATTTGAAAATGGAGCAATGGGAATAATTGATAATACTCGTCAAGCAGTTTATGGATATGATCAACGTGTTGAAGTATTTGGATCCAAGGGATGTGTTGTAGCGGATAATGAAGCCACTAACACAGTTCGTATTTATACTGCTGATTGTACAAGTATGGACAAAATCCCTTATTTTTTCATGGATAGATATATAGAATCATACTCAGCTGAACTGAATTATTTCTTTGATTGCTTAAGTAAAAATTTAGAGCCTAACCCTACTGGAGAAGACGGGTTAAAAAATGTTCTAGTAGCTTTAGCTGCTCAGAAATCATATAAAGAAAATCGTCCTGTAAAGATTTCAGAAGTAGAAAACTATTAATGTATCAAGTTATAATGATTAATATAAAATCAAAAAGTCAACTATTTATGTCTTATGATTTAACTGCTTTTAAAGTATTGATAAAAAAGCTCTTTCCACCAAAAAAATGCGTCTTTACTGTGGATACAGATGGTGACGGGAATGTAGATTCATTGCAAATAAAATTCATTAATTTACTTCTGCCTTTTGTAATTCCTAAAGAAATTGAAATTGGAGATTTTAATTTGAATGATTTTAATCCTGAAGATCTTGATTTTTCCAAATATGGAAAATTTTTTCTAGATGATGTTGAATTAAATTTTTCAAAAGAAAGTGTCAATTTAGATGCAATAAAGAGCCGTATTCTAATTTATCACAAAGGAGATTCGTTTAATTTAAATGATATTATTGAAGGTAAATTAAGTGGCAGAACTATTAACTTAAATGATACAATCAGTATTTTAATAAAAATAGATAAGGAATCATTGAAGAAATTTACCAAAGGAGCTCATTATTTTAAAATTGAAAGTGAATTGATATCTAATCTATTGATTAATTTTGAATTGAATGAAACCAATTTGAATATTAAATTCAATCCAAATGATGTTTAATATTTTATTATAAATTACTTAGTAGGTTCTGTCCTATTACTTAAATTTCAATATTTTCTTTAAGAAACAAATGGGGTTTTTATTTCTATTTTTAAATAAATTCAAGAAGGTGTTATTATGGCCATTACAGAAGCTAAGAAAAATATAGATATTAGTATCGCCAGTGTTCAATTTATTTGTCCGGTCTGTAAAACTAAAAAAAATCTTGATGTACCTAAATCTGTTATAGAAGAGGCAAAACAATTGACTACAATGTCAATAGCACGTGGATTGGTATGTCAACATCAATTTCAAGCTTATGTAGATAAAAATTATCAGGTTCGAGGATATCAAAAAGTAGATTTTGAATTTGAAAATAAAGTTCATCAAGAAGAAGTTTTGGATTCCAGCAATATTAAACAAGATGATAGTGAACTTATTGAAAATTTAATACTTGAAGGGAATTATGTCGAATATAATCCACGTAAAACCATAAGAAAGAAAAGTAATAGCATAAAGAATGAAGAAATCACTTCTCAGAAAAAAAAAATGACCCTTAAAGAAATATATGATGAATTTTGGGAATTAATAGATGATAATAATAAAAAATTTAAGGTCTTCCTTAGAAATGATTTGAGAAGAAATTAAAATTCATTCGTATAATATGCCATTTTACAAAATTAGAATAAAATCTGTTTTTATAGAACTAATATGAAAAACAATCATAATGCCAAGGGGGAGATTTGAACTCCCGATACCTAGATCTTC
>JBHLQA010000376.1:0-3812 GCA_048885285.1 Candidatus Odinarchaeota archaeon | reverse complement strand
TATAGGATTTAAGCTTCTAAATCCTTATCTTAGTGAAACTATAGAAGATAAAAAAACATTGAAGGAAAAATAGAATTATAGTTTAATGTACAATTAATACCAATCGATAAAATCATCTAAAGGACGTCTTTTCCTTTCTTTTTCGCGTGTTTTTTCTCTTGCTTCATCGATGTGTCCAAAAACGATAAGACCCATCAATTCAAACTTATCTGTAGGAAATTTGAATATCTCATTTACTTCTTCTTTTCGATTTAAAATTTCTCCAATCCAAACGCCCCCTAAATCTTCCTGTGCATGTATACCCAAAAGTATATTTTGCATAAAAGCTCCAATTGCTTGTATATCTTTAACTCTCTCATATCCCCTTTCAAGATCCATAAATATAACTAAATTAACATAGGCTTCTTCAATAATACCGCCATACTTAGAAAGCTCTGAAAGCATTCTTTTAACAGTGGGATGAATTACCACACAAACTCGCCATGGTTGGCTATTATTTCCAGATGGAGTCCATTGAGCGCATTCCAAAATATTTATTATTGTTTGCTTATCAATTTTCTGATAAATAAAGCTCCTAATACTTTTCCTTTTTTTAATAAAATCTAAGAAATCATTTTTCACTAGTTCCATATTTAAAAAATGGGTAAATATAATAATAAAAACTTTTCCTATAATAGAAGGTGTTCTATATATTATCCCGATATACATCCCCATATTTCTTCTATTTATGTTTCTTAGAGATTAATTATACACAGGAAATAAGAACTTTAGACGAATATTATAAAAAAATGTGTGGTAGCATATATGGGTAGACTTTGGGGAAAAAAGGAAGATCATGAGCTTTTAGGCACACCACAAGAAACAATGGGTTTTTCTAAAGAATATTCTTCATTACTTCAAAATTTTATAGTGAGAAAATATGATTTTACTAATCTTAATCAAATAGAAGATATTAAAAACCAATTATTAAAGAGAAAAATATTGATTATAAATGCAAAGGAAATTCTTGAATCTGTTGATATTTCAGAACTTAAAAAGGGAATAGAAAAATTAAAATCATTTTTGAGAGAAAATGGGGGGAGTATGGGAAGACTTGGTGAAAATTATTTAATAGTTACTCCTAATGCTCATGTAAAAATTGCTAATTGAATGATCATCTTTTTTTTCTTTTTCGGAGAATTTCCATAAAACTTTCAATTTGATTAAGTACTTGAGTCTCATTCATTTTACGTGGATCATTCATATCGCTAGTTATAACAAGTGAAGGAATATCGGATTCTTCCATTAATTTTCGTTTTAAATCATACATTCCACATGCATTAGGACGACATGAAAGATTATCATGCATTATAATTCCATCTATTTTCCAATCTTTCACCGTTTCTTTAAGTTTTTCGAATCTTGTTTTCAGATCATAAATATACCAAAAACTTAAAGCTAATTCAGCCATCGTTTCTACGGGTTTATTGACCACCATTTCCTTTGTTACATTTGGATTTGCAAATTTACTGAATGCATAAACATAGGTTTCAAAAACTATAATAGCATTCCATTTTTCTAAATTTGAAAAAAACCGGAGATTATACCAAAAAGGAATTCCCATGAATGCTAATCTAAAATCTTCTTGTTTTAGCGCCCCTATTCCATTATCAACACGACCTTTTGCTTCTCCATACATTTTTTTATATAATCTGATCGGAGATTTTAAGCCAGGCATAGTGAATAATGGAAATAAGCCTCCAAACGTATCTCTGGTAGAAACAGGGCAAGGGATATTTTTTCTTAACTCATAAATATCTTGCCATACCTTTCCAAGTTCATAAGAATTGAGTGCTATTTTCTTTCCTTTTTCTGGATTGTATTCCGTACCTGTTAATTCAGTTATGAAATCTAACAATTCCCAAAGCTGTTCTGCTATATATTTTTTGAAATAATCCAATTGTCGATTAGTTGTATTACTCACAACATGTGGAACATCAATAGTAAGATGAGGAACATTTAATCTTTCCGCTTGGACTTGAAACCAATTAACATGAGTATCACAAATTACATCACTGGATAACATAAAAGTGGGTTTTCTCGTACCACCTACATTCATCTCTGCATTACTTAATACTGCTCCAACATTCGTTTTAAAATATGAACATAAATCATAAGAGAATCCTTCATCCTCAGCTAATTCAATAAAATTTTGAGATTTACTCAAAGCAGCTGAAATGGTTGCCGAATTTTCAGGTAACATCGGTTGTACATCCATAGCATATAATAATTCCACAGGTGTGCCTGCAGTAGCCCATGCAGTAGGTTTACCCTCTCTATAAGCTTGTTCAATAGCTAAATAATGTCTCCCCATTTCATTCTTTAATTTATTTGTAGCATTCAACATCTTACCATAAGTTTTAACTTTTGACATTTTTCTTTTCCTCCTTTAAATCATTTCTGCGAATGCTTCAAATCTGGTTATTAGTTGTTTATAAGATTCTCGATTATATTCCATTTCAACGAATAAATAGGGAATTCCTAATTCCTTAAACTTTTTACTAAAGTAAGGATGTGTATATAAGACAGGTTCACAAAACTTTTGAGCTATATTTATTATACCATCAACACTATATTGCTCAGCTAAGTTTTTGAGTGTTTTGAATCGTTCATAAGATGGAAATTTAGTTGAATATATTGGTTTATTTAAATGATATTTCGCTAGGGCTCTAATAGGATCATCTGTCTCATCTACATTATTCCAGAAATATTTTGTTCCAATACAGAGATCATCAATAATTATATGATATTTTAAGTTTTCAAGAAATCTAATGAATTCGGTATCATCTATTACTGATCCTGTCAATAGAATCTTTTTCATCTTGTTATCTAAATATGATTTTGTTGTTTTTAACTCATTAAGTTTTGATTCTAATATTTCTCTAGCTTTATCCTTTTCCATTTGTTGTACATTTTTAACAAGACTATGAAAAATTGAACCTGGCAAAATCATTTTTTCTCTATATTTTGAGATTTCTCTAAGTAAATCTCTGATATGGTTCATTTCTTTAATAGCTCGAATAATTTTTTCGTTAGTAATATTCACATTAAATGTATCTTCTAATTGAATGATTAATTCTTTAATATCATCTATAAAAAATTTTAAAGCTGCATTATCTCGCTTTAAAGGAGCGTTTAGGAAATAAAAAAATTCCAAATTTACAGACTCTAACCAAATATCAAATTCACGATTGGTACAATCACATCCATGAGTGGAAATAATACCTTTAATATCTTGATCAAGCCCTTCTAATGCTTGTTGGAGAATATTTCTTGCCCAAACACAATGATTTGGAGGAATATGCTCATTTGCTTTATCAATTCCAATCATTGGATTACCAAAGAGTCTAATAGGAGTTATATCTGCAGCAACTAAAATTTCTTCTGGAGTTTCTATACAAGCGTCAAAATAAGCAATTTTTACCATAGCTATGCCACGTTAGATAAATTTTTATGTAAGACTCTTATTTTTCTAAATTCTTAAATATTTAAAAAAATATTTATTTAATCCTTCTATTTAATCCTTATATTAAGAATTATTTTAAGATGTTTCATTTCAATGTCTCAACCAGCGATTTCTCGTACTTTAAGTAAAGCTATTTTAAAAGATAAAGTACGAATTAAATTAAAAATATGGAATACATACTTAACGGGAAAATTAGTCAAATTTGATAATTACATGAATTTAATTGTTGAAGATGCAAAAGAAATTTATTTCGGTCGAGGCGGAAAAAGAAGTAAGGATTTAGGAACTGTAATGATTCGGGGTGCCT
>JBHLQA010000375.1:0-3838 GCA_048885285.1 Candidatus Odinarchaeota archaeon | reverse complement strand
TAATCCTATATAAGAACCAACCATATCGACGTTAATAACATATGATTTATCGAGATCATATTCTTTATCCAAATTTTTAAAGTTTCTATAACAAAAAGCTTTTGACCCATATAATCCCATTTCTTCCGCCCCTGTCCATAAAAAAATCAAATCTATATTATTTAGTGGATAATTATGAAATAATTTTGATAATTCTATCAATATAGCTGTACCACTTGCATTATCAACTGACCCTATCGATTTATTTTTTGCTCTAATACTAATAAAGAAGATTAAAAATCCAATTAATAAAATTATATTAATTAATTTAAAGATAAATTGCGTATCCATCGTTAAATTTAATGGAAAAAAAATAAAAACATATAAGATAAAAAATATAATCACAGAATTTATGATTCTTTCAGAATAATTAATAGAAACAGAATCATAATGAGCACAAAAAATAATAACTGGTTTTCGCTTTCTATAAACATTCGCTTGAATTTTGGTAGTAACATTATGTGATATATGCCCCCTTTGAACGGGGTTTGTCAAATCAAAATTTTTATATATTGAAACAGAAAGGAAGTAATAAACTAGGAAATAAATTGATACAAAAAGAGTAATATACCCAAAAGCTCTTCCTGCTATTATGAAAATACTAAGGAAAATGACAAACAACATTATAAGAATTAGAATTACAAATAATAAAATATAAAGTCCCCAAATAGAGACCCATAGAAAAGGATCTAATTCTGTTTTCATATATTTTTGATTTAATGAATCTCTAATGTAATCCATAGCAATATATTCTTCAGTTGTTCCTGCTTTTCTTCCAAAAGCTAGAGCGTTCACATGATCTATAGCTGATTTTTTGTTATATAATGTTGAATTTGATATATCTCCCACCTCTATGTTTAATTTTTGATTTTGAAATATTATTTTGGATAAGTTTTGAACTTACTAAAGCAAAAACTACTATATTTATTATGTAAAAAATTTGGATGAAAATGGTGATTTCTCAAGTATAATAGAGTTTAATATATTGTTTAGGAGAAAATACTTTCCAATTTATCTTTTACTTTTTTAAAAGATAAGGATTTTAAATTTCTTATTTTTCTATTTTTTAGCAAATGGTTCAAGATCTAATGCTTCAAATAAATCATCGTTAGCTTCAATGGTACCAAGAAAATGCCATTCACCCTCTTCAACATTTTGACCATTTGCATATGTCTCTGCCATATTATAAAGCCTGATAAAGTTTTCATAATGTAGAGCAACCCTATTCTCTGCATAATCTCTTGCGGACCATGTGGTTATTAAAAATTGCCAATCACTACTTTCTAAGAGTAAAAGTTCTCGCGCCATCTGTTTAAGAATTTTGATTAAATTAGGATCATGTGTATCTTTACATTTAGCAATAATTTCTTCGGATTTCGACTCACATTCATAAATTCTTTCCCATGTCCATGTAGTCCACTCATTAAGCCATACCCAGTGGGAAGATGCCTGACCCCATGACCCCTCAATCACGGAAACTACCTTATCAGGAGGATTATTTTCCAAATATATTCTAGTATTAGTAAGATCAATCTCAGGATCATCTTCCATCCACCTTAATATCCTAGCTATCCACCAATTTCCCTCAAACCACCAATGTCCAAACAATTCTGCATCATAAGGTGCTATAATAATTCCATTTCTATTAAATTTAGTTTTAAAATCTCTCAATATATCTTTTACCAGATTAATGTAATGACTTGCATTTTCATCTAATTTTCCTGGAACATCATCTGGCCAATATAACATTTTCTTGCCTAAATCCAATTTAGCTTCTGTGACTTTCCAATAACGTAAACCACCTGGATAATGTTTCTTATGAAAATCTAAATATTCTGCACAACCTGGATATCCATGTTCTCCACTCCACACCACAATTCCTGTTTTTTCATCTCTTGTAAAGAATCCTACTGGAGCTCCTGTTGATGGATCAGTAGACACTAAATATGGTTCATATTGAGATTTTTCAAAAGATGTAGGGATTTCTTCATATTGAGATTCAAATTGCTTCCAGAGTTCTGCTAATAGAGGAAAACGAGCAGCATATACACCTTGAGATTTTCCCCCCAATAATAGGGCAGTATCAATAAAAAAATATTTCAAACCATTTTTCGCTAGAAAATATTCTACACCTGGGCGTTCATATTCATCACCTGTTATTGGGTTCTTCCATCGATATCCCGGGCGATACGCACATTCTGGTAGCCAAGCACCAGTAGGAGCTCTTCCAAAGTGTCTTTTATAATTATCAACTGCAGTTTTAAATTGAGCATCTATCGAAGACTCTTTAGAAAGTAATGGTGCATATCCATGAGTAGCTCCACATGTTATAATATCAATAAGACCCATATCCTGTAAAGATTTAAATGCACCTACGATGTCTTTATTGAAACTATAAATAAATTTTTCTCTAACTCGATCATAGAACTCTTGCCACCATTTAGTTAATTTTATTCTCCCTTCTTCATATTTGTTTTCTGTAAAATCTTCATAATCAAATAATGCAGCGCTATATTTCTTATCAATATAACCTAAGAATCCATCGATGAATCTTGGATGACGAAGCATCTCACAGAGAACAGGGGTAATCCCAATAGTAAGTTTAGGATGATATCCATCATCAACAAGTTTGTATAATTCCATCAAAAGAGGTATATATGTTTCAGCAGCGGCCTCATTAACCCAGTCCATACCATGTGGCCATATTCCATGTCCAATAACCCATGGTAGATGCGAATGTAAAACTAAACTATAACTCCCAATCTCACTCATTCTATTCAATTTATTCTTTTTTTTTTAATATAAGAAATAAATCTATTTATAATAATTTTAACTTCTCAAAAAGTAAAGAGAAAAATATTATAAAACAGATAAAGTTATATAACCTAGTTTAGCTTTTTATCATATACAATCTCCAATTAAATATGAGTATGATAAAGTAGTTTTTAATGATTCATAATCCAATTAAAAATCTAAATGAATTTAAAAAAAAAGGGAGAATCATAGGGAAAGCAAATTATGTTTTCACTCCCGAAATTTCTAGCTCGATTGGCTCAATTCATGGTAGTTTATTTAAGCAATATGAATCTGTCGTACTTGGTAGGGATTATCATAATGATAGCCGGATGTTAAAAAGAGCATATACATCAGGTTTGATGTCTACTGGTATAAATCTTTTAAATCTTTCAGATTGTACTTTTCCACTTTTACAGTTCACAATTAGGCGCTTTGGAGCAAGTGGAGGAGTCTATTTCTCAGGAGGTCATTTGTATAGTGAAGATGTAGGAATTCGTTTTTTAGATGCTGGAGGGATTGAATTATCACAATCAGAGATTCAAAAAATAATTGAATCTTATAATAATTATCCTCAAGGTGTAAGAAGAGTCGATCCTAATGAGATTGGACAGATAACATCTATCCCTCAGACAACAGATGTCTATATTAAATCTCTTCAACAATTTCTGAACAAAAAAAAAATAAAACAAGCGAATTTGAAAATAGTAGTAGATTGTTCTTATGGACCTAGTGGTAAAATCACTCCGCTTTTAATGAATGATATTGGAGTTGAAGTTATTGCTTTAAATACTCATTATCGTGAAAGATCTTCAAGTCCGGTACCCAGTATTAATACTATTCGTAATACCGCAGATATAGTCAAAGCTTCTAATAGTCATCTGGGAGTTTGTTTCGATGTTGATGGTTCAAGAATTCTAGTAATAGATGAAAATGGATTAGAAGTCAATTCTGAAGATTTATTAATGCTTTTTATATCATTTGATAAAAAAATTCAAAGATCCAA
>JBHLQA010000374.1:0-3855 GCA_048885285.1 Candidatus Odinarchaeota archaeon | reverse complement strand
ATTACAAATTTCCATGAGTTGCCAATCCGAAGGAATATCAAACTGAAGACTCATGCTTTCTTTTATATTATTATAATTATCATATGAATAAAAATTAAGATCAGCACTTACATTCCAAAAAATTTTTGTACTGTTACTTCTAAGGTAATAATTCCAATTAAAATCTTGATACTTTTCAATGGAATATATTCCACTCACATCAAATCGAACTTCAGGCCAAATAGATGTTATATTAAAAGAATAAACAAATTGTCGGGGGACCCCGTTATCAATATCCATGTCACATACTCCTGCATCTGATATTGGTGTCCCCCAATTTTTTAAATGAATATCTGGAGGTTTTAATGAATTGCTATTAAGTCCAAATCCAATTTTCGAAGCAATATCTGAAGAAAATGCATTTTGAATATGAAAATTTAAACTAAATTCATCGATAGAGACATTTATCGCTTTTAAACCATCATTTCCAATAAAGCGAAGTCTTACTCGAAGGGAATTATCATCACTTTCGTTAATTAAATGCATTATATACCATGTATAGGAAGAACTAAGTTGTAGAATTTTTGTATCTTCATCTTTATCTGCAAAAGTTTTATTATCTAAAAATTGACGCCATTCAATTCCAGCAAATTGGGAAAAATTTCCACCATTATAAATCTCTAATGCCGCAAGTGCAAGATCTGAGGAATTTTGAATACTCACATTTGAACTAATATGAAAATCAATTTGAGGTATTATTGGATTTGGCAGATTTAGTATCCAATCTGTTGGATCATCCACATCCCAGAAAGAACTATTTAAATTTGTTAATATATTAAATTTAAACTCTATTGATGTAGTATTTGAATCGAAATCTCCAACAACATCCATAAAATTATCATCATTTCTTTCAATTGAATCAAGCCTTTCATCTTTAGGTGTAATAATAGTACTGTTTAATGAAGTGATATTATTAGAATAATGCAGTTTATGAATTACTGGATCATGTTTTTGAATAGTATCAATTGTATTTATTTCTTCAATCTGTATATTAAATAAGTTTATTGACAAATCATACTCATCATCCCCTAAATCATTATTATAATTAAATTTAAAAATTAGTGAATTATTTCCATTTGCAGATGTGTTCATATGTTGAATAATGAAGAGTTTTTCTGTTGGTATTGTTACAATATAATTTTGTAAATATTCTATCTCCGGATTCAAAATCATATCATGAGTCATAGTATCATATCCTCCATTATCGGGATTATAGAGATCTAATCGTGTATTGCCCACCTCGTCATTATTACTAACATTTAGCACTAAAGATAAATTGAAAAAGTAATCATTTAATATTTTTAATTCAGACTCTTCACTAGGATCAATAGTCTTTAATTCTTCCCAAGAATATTTAGAATTCGTTAGGTTATCTATTTCTAGTTTAACTGTAAAAATGATTTTATCTATAAATGGATCTGCATAAGAATGAATTATAAATCTATCCTCATCGTAATTTGTAAAGGAGGAGATATTTCCTTGAATTGTTGTTCCAGTAATAGTTGTGTTTTCTATAACGTTTTCATTACAAAAACTATGATCTAAAAACTGTGGAGATATTGCAAATGTTTCACCTTCTCCAATTTCATTAGGATCGGGACCATCGGGATTTAAATATAGAAATTTTGGACCTCCTCCTGATTGATTATCATTTGGAGGAATTTTTATTTTAAGTGCGTACCAATATTTATCAATTCCATTTTCAGATGTTAAACTTGTTTTTGAAGTGTTTAAAAATGTTGGACCAGTTTCTGAATTTTTAAAGTCAAAAAGTTCCCAATGAGCAAAAATATCATTAGGGTGAGGTTTTATTAGCGTACCTAATATTTCATTTGAGTTAGGTGTACCAAGTGGATCATCTGAACAATTGACTATTGAAACTTCCCATGAATTCTCATCTGTATAAGTATCGGTGTCTATAATATCTTGGATAAAGATACTTACATTATTTATATATTGATCTGTTTGAACCGAAAATTTCTGATATATATAGATTGGATCTGTCTCAGAATAACTCGTAATAGATTCTGTTGGCTCAGTTTCAATATTTTTAGTGTAATTTAGAGCATATATGTTCTCGAATAGCATATTTGCATGAGTTAAGTTCCAGCCTTGAAGGAATAAAACTGGCTGATCATCGAGATTCGGTTCATCTCTATTTATATAACATTGTAAATTAGGAACTGAGATATTGCTAAATATTTTTCCAGATCTGCCAGGAATTATTCCAATTACTTCATGAGGAAGATCATATGCTGCAAGTTCTAGTTTGGAACCTTCTTCCCCGAGATCTCCAATATGTTTAGAATTATTAAAGAGTATTTTCTCAATATTTTTATTAAAATTTAGATATAATCCTATAAAAATTATTATAAACACAATAGTAAAGACTTTTCTATATCTAGACACCCTTATTTTCACCCTCTAACCGAAACTTAATTGAAAATTAAGAAATAATCATTGCTTTTTTTTTTGATGCTATTTGTTATGGTCTAATATGTTAATTCACATATATATAAGTATAGGAATTCTCCTTAGTCAAATGAAAAAAAGAGAAGACTATTTCAAAATTATTACTTCTATATATTGTCTAATAATTATAGCATTTTTTAAGAGTAAATTTAGTTAAAATTACGCTAAAATATTTTGAGTTTAGGCTGGAATTGTATTATTTCAAATAACTTTCCCAAATAAATTGAATCCATCAATTTTATAAATTTTAGCTTTTACAAATTCTCCATATTTTCCCTCGTAATTATCAATAAAGACATTTTTATAGGCAAAATTCCTACCGAAAGCTTGAGCTGGTTCTAATCCTTTATGCAAAATTAATACTTTACCGGTCCATTCTTGCCATTTTTTGTTCATATCAAACAAGCTATTACGATATATTTTTGATAATCTTTTTGATCTTTCTTTTATTAATCTATTATCTAATTGTTCCATATTTTTTGCTTTAGTTCCTGGTCTAGCTGTAAATTTTGAGATATTTAAAATTTCAGGTTTTAACCATTTTATAAAATTGATAGTTCTATGAAAGTCATATTCTGTTTCACCAGGAAATCCACAGATTATATCAGTAGATATTGTCAAATTCTTAAATTCTCTTCTTATAGTATCAATATCTTCAATAATTTCCGAGATTAAGTATTTCCTTTTCATTCGTTTTAGGACTTCATTACTACCAGATTGGATAGGAATATGTAGGAATTGATAAACTTTTTCCTGCTTGAAGATCGATATTAATTGTGTTGTATTATTAATAAAAAAGCTTGGATTTATCATTCCTATTCTTAAAAAAAATTTTTTATCTAAATAAACAATATTATTTACTAGCTTTTCTAAAGTTACCCCATTATTTTGATAAATGCTACAATCCTGTGAGGTTAGATATATTTGTTTTATTCCTTGCTCTAATTGATATTTAGCATTTTCAACGATTATATCTGGATTATAACAATTTAATTTACCTCTTGCATTTTTGACGCAACAATAAGTACAAGAACCTAAGCATCCTTCTGAAATCGGAATTATTCCAGTTACTTTTTCAGGAGTGTGATCTATTTTATATATAGCTTTATCAATTTGCCTATTTGATTTGATTATTAAATTTCTTTTTCCATTCTTAATCTCTTGTAATAATTCAGGAAGATCTATAATCTTATTTGGACCAATTATAGCAGAAAATGATGGTCAAGTTATTTTTGGTAAAGAGGTGAGAGGAAAACAGCGTGTTTCAATCGTTCCTGAAGATGGAAATGAGCCTTCAAACTATTTAATACCTAAAGGGAAACATATAAATTTTAATCAGGGCGA
>JBHLQA010000373.1:0-3863 GCA_048885285.1 Candidatus Odinarchaeota archaeon | reverse complement strand
GCTTTCTATAACTTTAATTTATGAAAGAAATTAATCAAAACTTTTAATTGGCAGATTTATATCTCAAAATTTTAATAAGTCATGAAATCCTAAAAAGACTATAATAATGAAAAGATTCAATGAAAAATTATCTCTTGGAAAGCTCAAACATAAATATTTAGCCCAGTTACTTTCAAATATTGATATAAATGATAAAAGAGTAATAATGGGCTCCAAAATTGGAGAAGATGCAGCAGTTATTGATATACCAGGAAATTATTATTTAGTAACTAAAACAGATCCTATTACTTTTGCAACTGATGAGATTGGTTATTATGCTGTAATTGTAAATGTAAATGATCTAGTGTGTACAGGAGCAAAACCAAAATGGTTTCAAGCAACTATTCTATTACCACAATATCATACAACAAGGGGAATGATCACGGATATATTCAATAATATTCATAATACATGTAAATCGTTAGAGATTACCGTTGTTGGGGGTCATACAGAAATAACTCTAGGATTAGAAAGACCAATTGTAATTGGATCCTTAATAGGAGAAGTAGAAAAAGAAAAACTAGTGCTTACTTCAGGAGCAAAACCAGGAGATGCTCTTATTCTGACAAAAGGTATTTTTATTGAAGGTACATCTATAATTGCACGTGAAAAAGAAAATGTATTATTACAAAAAGATTTTAAAAAGGATTTTATAGAAAAATGCAAAGATTATCTTTACAACCCTGGAATAAGTGTATTTAAAGAAGCAATTTTAGCAAATGAACATTTTAAAATAAAAGCTATGCATGATCCTACAGAAGGAGGATTAGCAAATGGAATTGCTGAAATGACTATGGCTTCTAAAACAGGGGTATTAATTGAAAGAGAAAGAATTAAAATATTACATGAACCTTTAATGCTAAGTAAAACTTTCAATTTAAATCCATTAGGTACTATTTCTTCAGGATCGTTATTAATTGCTATTGATAATGAATATAGTTTTGATTTATTGACTTTATTAGATAAAAATAAAATTTTTGCTGAAAAAATTGGAGAATTTGTCACTATGAGAAATGGTTTGAAGATTAAAGAAAAAAATGGAAAAATATCTGATTTAAACTACTCTGGGACAGATGAAATAACTAAAATTTTTTAATTTAATAAAATGATTTAATACAAATTTTCTTCATTATCAATCAAACCATATTTTTACTCATTAAACTAAAATTTTTATTTTCAAAAATTCATGTTATAATATATATAGCATTTATAATTTAGGTATGTTTAATTCTGATTAAAAAAATAAACGGATTGAATATTTGATCAAAGGTGGCTTATAAAGAACTAAAATCTTTTGTTGAAAATCTTGAAAAAAGGATTAATAGACTAGATTTCAATATTAAAGACATTAACAAGATACTTCTGGAAGTTTTGAAAGAAAAAGGGATAAAATTTGAGGAATTTAAAAAAAAAATCAAACTAAAATGTGAAGAATTTAAAAAAAAAAATAAGAATAGAATAATTAAAAAAAAATTTCCTTCGTTTTTCTACGAAAATTTTCATGAAATCTTTCTTTACTTTATGGAAGTGTTATTTGGCTTTAAAAAGAATTCTTTAAATTTGTCTAGTAAAGAAAAAATTTCTGAAGAACAAATAATTTTTGAATATAATTTTCTGCTAAATATCGATGAAGAAGATGCATTTCTTAAAACTTCCAATGAATCTGAAATTAATGCTTTATATGGTTTTTCAATAACTACAGGTTATCTGTATTTCCTTATTCGTTTTTTAGGAATAATTATAAGAAAAATCATCAAACAACGGTTTTTTTTATTACTTGATGCTATTACAATTAAAACTGACGATAAGCATAAACATATGAATTTAATGATAGTCGTCAAAGATAGTAAGGATGAAATATTTAATTCCTATTATCAGATGGTTCTTTTCTATTTTTTAAGAAAAATAAAGGGTATTCCAGAAGAATATTTCAATCAATTGCTTGAAGGAAGAGAAAAATTATATCAATTAGCTTTAGAACAATACACATCTTTAAAAGAAAAATTAGTAGATCTTCTTTATTATTTTTATAAAAAATGTAATTTATTACAAAGTTTTTCTCCATTATTAGATTTTTTTAATTTTGTAGGAGCTAGAGTTGAAGATTCTGTATTTTCTAAAAAGGACATTATCAAAAAAGAATTTTTAATTAACCTTGATTATACACCTGAAAAAAGAGAGGCAATTATTAGGTTTTTTGATTATATTGATAAGAAATCAACTTTATATTCTACTTTTCAAGCAAATAATTTACCAACCATAAAATCACAACTAAATTTATTTCTATTATATATGAAATATTACTTTGGAAGTGGTTTAGAAGCATTAGAAGTAGGGGATTTACTCTTTTTACCCTCTGTTTTTAAAAGAGCTCTTGATAACTATAATAAAAATATTGATGATGTAATTGGAACAAATTCAGTTAAAAATGTAAATGTTTTTTTAAATTACCTCTCTATTTTATCAAACACCAGTAGTATTGATCTTTTTTTTCAGAAGATTTTCAAGAAAAGCATTTCTCAATTAAATTATGGTTTTTTTAAAACTTTCTTAAAAAGTTTAAATTCAAATTTCTATCAAAAAATAGAACAAGAAAATGAAAAACTTTCTGAAGATCCTCAAAATCTTCCATTTACTTTTAATGTTATAGTTGATCATATTTGTCGAACTCTTTATGTATTAATTGATAAAATTTTTATGAGATCTACCCCTGATGATGCATCAAAGAATTTTATTGATCCCCGAAGTAGATATATTGGAAAAAATATTGCTCTAAGAGTTTTAGAATTATTCATCTTTCAAGATATAAATTATTCTGATGATGTATGGCCTGATTTTATGATAAGTTTAAATAAAGAAGAACTTAATAATCAAATTAAACAATTTAATATAATTATTCCTGAAAAACAGTTTTATAGCGTTGAGGAATTAGTACAAATCACTACAACTTATAATATTCATTCATTTTCTGATCAGTCCTTTTTTGAAGAATGGCTGATTACGGATATTCTAATTCCCTTAAATAACTTTTTACAGAATATACGAATTGCCGTTAAAGATCCATCAAATGAAATTGAAATTTATGAAAAATTAAGTCATTTTTTAATCTCAGATATAAAAGATAAGAAAATTATAAAAAATCTTAAACTTTTAAGCCAAAATCTTGCCCCATTTTGGAAAATCATTGATTAAAAAGGTTTTTATCATTTAACCCAGATTAAAAAGATTTACAAATTTTAAAAATTCACTTTCTATATTTATTATTGGCAAATTAGAGAATTGCTTTTTATTTAAATCTGTTGAACATATTATTCCGGAAATCATTTTCACATTTTCTGTAAGTTGTTCTTTAATTTCATTCAATTCAGATACGCATAATATCGTTGGATTATAAAAATTCCTAAAACCTTCAGTAAATATGAGATCTATATCAGATGGTCCCTTTTGTAACCATTTTAAAAGTGACTCAAAATCAAAATCCTTATTTTCATAAAAAATAGCAGTATGATTATTTATATTTTGAATCACGGAAAACAATGCCCCGGCTTCTTTGAATTTAAAGGAATCCTTTCCTTTTTCATCAATAGAATGATGTTTGACATTCTTTATCACAGCTATATTATAATTAAAATTCTTTTTAAGTGATTTTATAGCACTTACGATAAAACTCGTCTTACCAGAGCCAGAATAACCAATAACATTTATTATATGAATTACAATCACATAAAATTATGTTTAATTCGTATTTATTTCTATACTTCAAAAATTTATGTTAAAATTATTTCAAATTCTTTTTAAATTTCTAATTATTTTAATAAAAAAAA
>JBHLQA010000372.1:0-3924 GCA_048885285.1 Candidatus Odinarchaeota archaeon | reverse complement strand
GGAAAAAATGTGCGAAAAAATGATTTATATAAAAAATCAAAAATTATAGCTAAAATTACGATAGAATAAATTTAATTAAACCTCTATAGATAATAGCCTTTCAAGAGTATCTTTAAGGCCTATTTGCTCAGTTTTATTTTTTAAAAAAGCTAAATTAATTCTATCTTTATTTGCATGAAATAATGTTAAAAAGTCAATAACATCTTGATATTCCAGTAATTCAGAGCTAGGGATATCTTCAATTAAACCCATATATAATAATTTACCAATTAAAACATATTCTAAAGGAGCTATGTATAATTCTTTTCCTAAGATTTTTTTTTTTTGGGCAGAATTTAATACTTCATACTCATGTTTCTTATCAACAACTTTTAGATCTAACCTTAAAAAACTGTTTTTATCAAATATCGATATATTTGTCTTTTCTTGATATGCTAAATTAAATTGATCTTCCATTACGTCAAATTCATATGCTTTCAATAATCCTATAAATTGCTTAATTTTTGAGTGGTTATCTTCAATTATAATATCGATGTCTTGAGTTGCTCTTACATGACCATAATGGATTACAGCAATTCCTCCTACAATAACATGTTTAAGTTTTGTTGCATTGAAAATAATTTCTAGTCTAGATAATACGTTTTCTAATTCAGCCAATTTGATTATACTCCTTTTTTAATAGCTTGATTTTCTCTTTAAACAAAATATTATTTCTAATTTGTTGTTGAATTTCATCTTCAGTTAGATCAATATTTCTATTTGAAATTCCATCTTTAACTAATTCAAAAGTACTATGAATAAATTTATTAGCAATTTCAAGAATGTCTACATTTTTATTAATAAGCCTTTTTGCGGCTTCTATCTCTTTTTGTATTTTTTGCATTCTTAGCATTTTTAGACGGCTTTTAGAAATTTTAATCTCTTTGTTTCTATTAGAATCTGAATTCATTTTAATACTCTATATTTATTTATAAAATAATCATATAAATCCATTTGGAAATTCATATTAATAAATGATTTTTTAAATTGATTCTAATCTAATATATATCATTATAAACTTTTTTTATATTCTCAATCCTTATTAAGATATTAAAACACAAAAAAAGATGATTGAACCATGAATTATCGTATTGAAAAGGATATTTTAGGTGAAATAAAAGTCCCTTCTGATGTTTATTGGGGCGCTAATACTCAACGAGCTATTATAAATTTTCAAATTAGTAGTAAGAAGTTCCCCTATGTTTTTATAACTTCTTTAGCCGAAGTAAAAAAGGCTTGTCTCTTAGCAAATATAGATTTAGCTCTAATAGATGAAGAAAAAGGAAAGGCTATTCTTATAGCTATGGATGAGATATTGCATGAAGAAAAATATTTCAATCAATTTCCAATTGATATTTTTCAAACTGGATCAGGAACCCAAACAAATATGAATATGAATGAAGTAGTAGCAAATCGAGCAAACGAAATCTTAGGATACCCTATGGGTAATAAAAATCCTATACACCCTAATGATCATGTAAATAAGGGGCAATCATCTAACGATGTAATTCCGACCACTATGCATGTAGCTGCTTTACATATGATTCAAAAATTATTTCCAACATTAGAAAAATTAATAGATCTCTTGAAAAAAAAGATTAAAGAATTTAAAGATATTATTAAAGTAGGGAGGACCCATCTACAAGATGCTATTCCAATACCGTTATCTTTGGAATTTGAAGTTTATAGAAAACAAATTCAAACTAACATGGAGAGATTGCAAAATGCTTGTAATGAACTTTATTATGTCCCAATTGGGGGAACTGCATTAGGAACGGGTTTGAATACGCATAAGGATTTTGCAGAACTCACAATATCTCATTTATATGAAATTACAAATTTACAATTTAAAGCTAATCTTGTGAAAGCTGAAGGTATAGCTTCTCATAATACGATAGTTAATTTAAGTGGAAATCTTAGGTTATTAGCTTTATCGTTGTTAAAGATGGCTAATGATATACGTTGGATGGGGAGTGGACCAAGAGCGGGATTATCTGAATTAATATTACCTCAAAATGAACCTGGGTCATCTATTATGCCAGGTAAAATAAACCCTACTCAATCCGAAGCATTGATTCAAGTTTGTATTCAAGTAATTGGAAATGATTCCATAATTTCGCTAGGAGAAGTATATGGAAACATATTAGATTTGAATGTGTGTAAGCCTATAATAATCGTCAATTTACTAGAATCAATAAAAATATTAATTGGAGGAATTAATTCATTTATGGTTCACTGTTTATCTGAATTAAAAGCTAATGTTTTGCAAATCAATGAAAAATTAGAACAGATGCTGATGATTATTACAAATCTAACTCCTATAATAGGTTATGATAAATGTTCTGAGATAGCTCAACGGGCATATAAAGAAGGAAAAACGATTAAGACAGTCATTAAAGAAATGGGATTAAAAATTGATAACTTAGATGAATTATTAGATCCAAAAAAAATGGTTTAATTATTGAAAAAATTATCGTGTCTATTAAATCTCTATCTGATTTTTATATCTTTATTTAAGAGAAGGTTGGAATAAAACTTATTTTATTATAATATTAAAACATATTGTCATCATTAAATTAAATTATTATCTAAGGAATGGAACTTAAAAAATACCTTATAAAATATATTGACTGAATAATCAAAATTATCAATACTATTTTTTAATCTAAGAAAGATATATTTGAATTAAAAGATGGAACTATAGCCTAAGTTCTCCTTTCTATTCGCAAACCTTTAAAAACAAATTCTTTAACTATTTTGTTAAGATGAGTCAGGAGAAAATAAGATGGTTGAAAATATAATAAAAACCTTCAAATTAAATTATAACGGGATTTTTGATGAGATTGCGTATGAAAACATAAAAGATGTATTCACAATTGTTAATATTTTAGCTATCTATATCCAGAAAATAAAAACAATGTATATATGGATAGGAAGAAATGCAACTCAAGCTCTAAAAAATCATGTTGCAAAAATTCGTGTGTTTTTAAAGGAAGAATTCCCTCAATTTAGAATTATTAGAAATATTACATTTGAGATGAGATCAGAACCATATGAATTTTTCAAGAATTTAAATATCACTAAAGATGAATTATATGAGATAATTGAATATCAAGAAAAAACTGTGCTACCAGTATTAGAAAAAATAGATGATCTAAAAGAAAAATCAGAAAAATCTATAGAATCTGAAGATTATGAAATCGCAATTGAATTATTGAAAGAAATAATTGGATTGGCAGAAAAAATACAAAATGATGCGCTTATAATAGAACAAGAAAGTTTATTATCAGAATTAACTGAGAAATATGAGAATCAAAAGATCATATCTGATATTGAACAAGAAGTAATAAGAATTGAAAAGGAATATAATAAACTAATAAGAGCAAAAAATATATTAAGCGCTCACGAGTTAATCGAATCTTTTATAGAAAAATATGAGAAATTGTATGATCTAACTTTAGTTCCAAGTGCTAAAGAATTATTTTTAAAAGAAAAAAAAATGTGGAAAGCTGAACAAGAAAAAATAAAAAATAATCTTTCAATATTCGAAAAAGATTTTAATGAATCTATAAAAAAATTGGAGATTTCAGAAGCTACTGAAATTTATGACAAAGCAATGAATGGTTTTGCTGGTTCTCTGGACATCACGCAATTAAACCAATTCCGTGATATATTAGGAGAAAATGGAGTTCCATTTATTGTTGAAGAAGATAGTGTTTTTAAAGCAAATTTGTATTATGTTTCAAGAAACATGAATCTCCGTCCCTATGTATGGGATAAATTATCCTATGATGGCGATAATTCTAGTGCTGTTGCTGTAATAGATACTGGAATTGATGATTCACATTCATTTTTTGCTCCTGGTTATTCAAGTGGAAATTATAA
>JBHLQA010000371.1:0-3924 GCA_048885285.1 Candidatus Odinarchaeota archaeon | reverse complement strand
TGGTCGGTAAAGGCTTGCATAATCTCTTCAAACGGAAGATCTGCATATGTTCCATTATATCTTATATATTCTATATAGACGTTTTTTTTAATTAAGAAAAGGTAAAGATATGGTTTTGAATAATTTATATTAAGCTTGAACCAATAACACTATTATGAGGCTTTTTTCCAATAAGTTTTAATAATGTAGGAACAATATCTGTAATTTTACAATATAAAATATGTTTAAGAGGAATTTCTAAAGAACCTCCTATAACTAAAGGAACAGCCATGCATTTTCGTAAACCTACATCGTGATCATACAAGTTTTTGCTCTTATATTTTCCATGATGTATTCCAAATTTTATAGATTCATTATTACTTATAATAATATCTGCACTTCTTGGATTTTTAAAGTGGTGTGGTATTAAATCGGGATATATAGGGTAATCCAAATGATAAGTTGCTTCTAACCATTCTTGAGGCGAGTGAAATTTATTATCTAATAATTCACTTGCGAGCTTATCATTGATAAAATCAAATATATCCTTATCATCATTATCTAAAATATAACGTGTTTTATAATCAACCCCTTTTCCTTCATACTCAATCCTTCCTGTTATAATTTTGCCTGTAGATTCAATCTTTCTTTTAAGATGAATAATTCCTTTATTATATGTGTTATTATCGTCTCTATAATACATTAAATGACTTCCTTTAACTTTAAAAAGTTCTTTCAATAGATTTATACTCTTAGGACCATAATTCTTAAGTTCTTCAATAGTAGGAGGAATCCACTTATTTATACTATTTGAATTGTTCTTCCCTTTAAAATAAAAAAAGCCCACTCCAGAATAATAAGCAAGATCCATATTCCCTTTTGAATTTTTGAGAGGATGGTAATTCATCAACTTATTTTGTTTTAAAAAAACATTTAGATTACTTCTTTGTTTAGCTTTATAATTCCCATGGTCTGAAGTAATTGCTATAGCGGTCTCTTCTAAATAACCCATTTTCTCTAAAGCTTTAATTAGAATTCCAATAACCTTATCAATGTGAATTAAATTTAATTTATATATATTTGAATCGAAACCATACTTATGCATTATAAGATCAGAAGACATAAACCACATTAGAGAAGCAATTGGAGGTTCTGAATTATCAAAGAATTTTTTTGGCTTTTTAAAAAGTTCAATTAATTTTTGAGCAATTAAAGAATTGGCTCTAATTAATCTTTTTTTGACACTAGGATAATAATTTAATAGAAGGTAGAACAATGCAAGTTTCGTTTTTCTGTTAGGAAAAATATAATTGGAACCTCTATTAATAAATTGTGCTATACTCGCTGTATTTTCATTTCCAATCATTTCTAGAATTATTTGACAGTTATTTCCAATATCATCATTGATTTTATATATTTGTAAATCTAGAGCGGCATACTCTCGCAATATTGGCGGTGCTACATCACGATCCATCCAATTAAGGAGAGGAATCCCATGACATAATTCCTTTTTATAATTACCTGTGTATGTTCCCGTTAACAACGAAACTTGGGTAGGATAGGTAATAGGAGGAAAATCAGTAATGCAATTCTCTGAATAAATTCCATTTTCCATCAATTTCTTTATATTAGGAAGTAAACCCCTATTAATAAAATCAAAAAAATGCTCTGCCCTAACATCATCAATAATACAAAGAATAATCCTATTGATTTTATTCATTAATCTTCATCACACCTAATTTAGGTTATATTTACTTATTATTCGAGTATAATAAATAGAGTATTTAAGTTAAATTAAATTGTCTTAATCTATTAAGATTCAAAATTAGAAAAATAACAAATTTAGGAATTCTGAATTTATCAGCATCAATTTGGATAATTTGTTATTTTATTTTTTAAACTTTTTACAATTTTGTTAGTGAAATTACTTATATTTATATCTATAAATGACCATTAGACTAATAATTTTTATTACATAAATAGAATCTAATTATAAAAAGAAAGGATTTAATATGGGAAAAGGATCAGGAATAGGTATTCTTGCCTTATTAATAGCAGTTGGCGCATTAGGTTTTGGAATTTTCACATATTTATCAATACCTCCAGATATAGATTCAGATTCAAGTTCAGCAGTTAAGCGAACCTATACAGATTTTAGAGAAGATGATTTTACAACCGCAAATTATGATTATCCTGAGATTATTGGTCATATAAATATTGAATTTGAAGTAGAAGAGGGAGAAGCTGTATATTTTCTGTTCACGTGTAGAGCATTTTTAGATACATGGCATCCAACTGGTCAAAACTGGATGGAATTTTGGCTAAATATTGATGATATCAGATATGATGAGACATATCTACGAGTAGGATCATATGAAACCGAAACAACTTCTTTTGATCTTTCAGTTGCGCTTCAATATGCAGAATATTCATTAGCAACAGGAACTCATAATGTTACTGTTGAAACTGTTAGATATTGTGATGGGGAACTTAGTAATTGTTTTTTACTAGTACAATGTTTAGTTTCAACTGATTATGAAGCGATAGTGATGCCTATACACAGTTAATCAAACCAAATACTATTTTTTTATTTATTTTGAAAATTACACAGTTATAGAGATGATAAATTAATTAATCTTTGTATGCTAAAAAAATAGCCTCTAGGGGGATTTGAACCCCCGACCTTTCGATTACAAGTCGAATGCTATACCGCTAAGCTATAGAGGCACAACTGTGATCTTATTGTAATTAAATACTATATTCTAAAAGAAAATGTAATGAATTTTTAATTTTGCTAAATTATGATATTAAGTTAAGTATTTTTTTAAATAATTTTTTGCTAGTAAGAAAAGTCTGGAAAATTTTCATCTAAATCATCAATGATAGAACGAATTTTGACTTGATTATAAGTTAAATTTAAATTCTTTTTTATTCGATTAGCAATATATTTATCTTCGGGATACTCCTTTATATAGCGAACCATTTTAATTAAGTTCTTTAAATAATGAATTATAATTTCTTCATTCTATCTCTCTAAAATCAAGTTGAAGATCATAATTCCAAGAATTCTTTTAGAAAGATAGACCCTGAACCTATTATAAATTTTTAATTTTGTGGTATTAAACGAGTTAAATAACCAATCGTAATAATTAAAAGGTTATTTATCTTTTTTTTGATTAATTAACATATTAATAATTCTTGTGTAAATAAGGCTTCTGAATGAATAAAATGTTTACAAAAGAAGATGTAACAAAATTAGCGTTTAAAATTTATAAAGAGAACCAAAGTGTTGAAAAGAGCGTCTGGAGACTCGCAGAACTTTGCGTGACAATTAATAATAATATCAAAGATGGATATGATATTAAGCCATTAGAAACAGATAATCTTATCTTATTATTAAGAGATGATGTTAATGGGCAACTAATTCCTCCTTCGAAAGATGAAATTAAGAAAGTTGCTGAGATAATATATCATGAAAATCCTAGTAGAAGTCAGATAGATTGGTATATCGCTGAAAAACACCTTCTTTTGGAAGAAATAAAGAAAATCATAAGTAATAGAAATTAGTATCGAATTTTCATATTCATCTAATTACTAAAACTCCTTTCTTTGCGGAGTATCTTTACTCCAGAGTTTCAAATTAAATATTAAAGGATGATTAGAGAGTATTATAATAAATATTATAATAATTATTCATATTAGAAATTAAAATAATATATTTTAATGGTTTATAATGCCACCTAAAAAAAAGAAAAAACCCGATGATAAATCCCAAACATCGTTATTTTCATTTGTTGATGATAAAGATGCAAAAAAGAAAAAAAAAACGCCAGAACCAGAAAAGAAACCAAAAATTGATAAAACTCCAAAAAAAACTCCAAAAGATAAACTGGGAGCTATAAAAGAACATAAAACTAAAGAATCAAAGCCCAAATTAGAGACTAT
>JBHLQA010000370.1:0-3960 GCA_048885285.1 Candidatus Odinarchaeota archaeon | reverse complement strand
ATTTTAAATATCCCTGGATAAAACATGGAAAAAATACGCACTGTCAATCCAGCACTAACTTTTGGTCTCCAAACAAGAAAATTATTCTAGGTAATAATGTAGGAATCGGAGCTCGATGTATATTTCAATGTGATACTATTATTGGAAATGATGTCATGATTGCTTCATGTGTAGTTTTTCTAAACTCAGATGATCATAATTACAACATCGTCGGAAAAACAATGTGGGATTCTGGTCGCGGAGATAAATATCAAATAATTGTTGAAGATGATGTATGGATTGGCAATGGAACAATCATATTAAGTCCTGTGAAGATAGGTCGTGGTGCAATCATTGCTGCTGGTTCTGTTCTAACTAAAGATGTCCTACCATATAATATTGTAGGGGGTAATCCAGCAAAATTCATTAAAAATCGATTTACAAAAAATGAAATATATATGCATGAAAGTTTACTAATTAAAGATGATAAGATGTCTGAATCTGATAGGACCGTTATTAAAGCATAATCATAATAACTATTAATTATAGCTCCACAAATGAATATACTATTTCTTACAATTAGTCGTATTAATGACATCTCAAACAGGGGAATATACACTGATCTCATGCGAGAATTTCGTAATAAGGGTCACAATATTTTTATCGCAACACCTGCGGAACGTCGCTATAAAAAGAACACAAAGCTCTATTTTAATGATGGTGTAACTATTTTAAGAATAAAAACTCTTAATATTCAGAAAACAAACGTGATAGAAAAGGGACTTTCAACACTTTTAATTGAATACCAGTTTTTAAAAGCAATTAAAAAAAATCTTTCAAACGTAATTTTCGACTGAATTCTATATTCCACTCCTCCAATTACCTTCACTAAGGTAGTTCGTTATGTTAAACAGAAAAATAAATCTTTAACTTATTTATTGTTAAAAGATATATTCCCCCAAAATGCGGTTGATATTGGACTTATCAAACAGGGAGGTCTGTTTCATCAGTACTTTCGAAATAAGGAAAAAAAACTTTATGCTATCTCCGATAGAATTGGCTGTATGTCGCCAGCAAATGTTAAATACATAAGAAATCAAAATCCTCAAGTGAAGCCCGATATTGTTGAAGTAAATCCTAACAGCATTGAACCAACCACTTCTTTGATAGAGACAAAAGATAAATTGATGATTCGGGAGAAATATAAGATACCTGTTAATTCAATCACCTTTATATATGGAGGGAATTTAGGTAAACCTCAAGGCATACCTTTTCTTATTGAAGTTTTAAATTCATCATCAATCAATTGTAATGCATTTTTTGTAATTGCTGGTTCAGGAACCGAATATTATAAGTTAAAAAAATGGTATTACAATAAGAAACCTAGTAATGTCATCCTTTTAAATGAATTAAACAAAACCGAGTTTGATTTATTAATTCAGTGTTGTGATGTTGGCTTGATATTCCTTGATCGGCGTTTCACAATTCCAAATTTTCCATCACGTTTGTTATCATATCTCGAAAATAAAATGCCCGTTATTGCTGCAACTGATTTACATACAGATATTGGTAGCATTATAATGGAAAATGGTTTTGGATTATGGGCCGAAAGTAAAGACATACAACATACTATTAATAATATAAATTTCTTTTCAGAAAGAAAATTAGAAATTAAACGAATGGGGAATTTGGGTTATCATTATCTACTAGAAAATTATACCGTTTCATATTCTTATAAAACAATAATGAAACATTATGTAAATTAAGAATTATGACAACATTCCCTGATATTTATTTTTTACCCGGGTAGGGAAAACATATGAGATACTAGATAATGATACCGCATGCATATTTGAGTTCAAAGGCGGGCTCGGAAATGTCTACTATCAATTTATTAAAAAGAATACTGGATAGATTTGAGTATGATAATCTCTATGATATAATTACTCCCTTTGGATTCAATGATCCTTTAGTACTTCAAAACAATTCTTCGGATAAAGATTTACTGATTTCAAAATTCGATAAATCGTTTAATAAGTAATGAATGCAGGAAAATATAATTGCTGAAAACGTCAAATTAATCCCAGGCTGAAGAATATCTGGATTTCGAGAATATATATTCTATTAAATATAGCAATTACGTGGTTTAAACAGAATTGACTGTTAATGACTTCTTCATGGTAGAATTCAGTATAAAAATGCGAACCAAGATCCATAATGCAGAGAAAGAAGGTATTAAAATAGAATTTGATACAATAGGATCCAGCTTAATGGAGTTCTATAGGCTCTATTAACCAACAGTAAGAAATAACGATATTTCTGATTACTAGAATTACAAACTGGAATTTTTACAAAATACATTTAATGTACTAGGTAAATAAAGATTAATTATAAATGCACAATATAACGATGAAATTACTTCATTATCTTTTTCATGGCATATGAAGATTATCTTCATTGTCATTAGTAGCAAATGATTATCGACAATACCCACAAAATGCAAAAAGCCTGATATTATATGATGCATGTAAATGGAAACAATAAAAAGGGAAAAACACATGCATTTTGGTTGTGCAACTACAAATGAATTGTTTGCTTATAAAAAGCAATTTATTATAAAGGAATTATGTGATTTACATATTGGTAATAAAATACGAAATGTAGAAATATACAATTGTCTGGTTGAAACAAGAATAAATAAAAGACGAACATGTCTAAGATAACATATATTTTCTATTATTTCGTGTCATCTAGAATTTCTAATAACCAAATTTATTATTTGGTTTCCCAAAAATTAAAAATTTATCAATTTCTATTTTTTATGTTATTATAAAAATCAGTATGAATATTTACAGAATAGTCATTAAACCAATAATTGATTTCACAATTAGTCTGATTGCAATTATATTGATATCTCCTATCTTCCTACTGATATTCTGTTTGCTTTATATATATAATAACGGTTCACCTTTTTTTCTTCAGAGTCGTCCAGGACTGAACGGGAAAATATTCAAAGTCATCAAATTCAAAACAATGAATGATAAAAAAGATGAAAATGGGATATTACTACCTGACAATCAGAGAATCACTTCATTAGGGAAATTTATTCGACATACTTCATTGGATGAACTACCTCAATTAATAAATATTTTAAAAGGAGATATGAGTTTAGTTGGCCCTAGACCCTTGCTTATTGAATATTTACCATTATACAACAATTTCCAGAAACGCAGACATGAAGTAAAACCGGGCATAACTGGTTTAGCTCAGGTCAAAGGTCGTAATGCTATTAGTTGGGATGAGAAATTTAAATATGATGTATTTTATGTAGATCATATTTCTTTTATTATGGACATTAAGATTTTATGGTTGACTTTACTTAAAGTAATTAAGAGGGAGGGGATTGGCGAAGTTGGTTCAAAAGTAGGTTCTGTTGTCTTCGATTATTTTGAAGGAAACATAAAATAATATATTTGTAAAAGTGAGATAATCATTCTCAATCAATAATCTTAATAAGTAAAATAAAACGACACCTTCAAATAATGAAATTTCAATATATTACAAAATTATTTCTGTATAATCTCAAAAAATGAGCCAATGTATAGGTTTGCTGTTTACAAGATATCTGATCTAATATGGACAAAAATAATATCCTCAGCTAAACAATACGATTTTTATCATACACGTTCCTATTCTTTGTTAGAGGGTAATAATACTCCGATTCTTTGTGTTTGTTATCATAATAAAGATTTTATTGCAATGCCATTATTAATAAGAGAGATCGAAGGAACTGATATGAAGGATTGTACGTCTGTTTATGGTTACTGCGGCCCTGTTAGTAATGTATGCATTAATACTCTATTAAAAAAACATATACAATTCTTCCAGGATGAGTTAATATCATTTTTTAAAGAAAATAATATCGTTACTGTTTTTTCCAGATTACATCCAATTCTTAAACAAGAACCAATTTTCGAAAAC
>JBHLQA010000369.1:0-3970 GCA_048885285.1 Candidatus Odinarchaeota archaeon | reverse complement strand
AAGGTATCATTAAATAACTAATAAATCTTTTCTTAACTTGTAATCAAAAAAAATTAATATATAAGATTATTCTATCATTCATTATAGCTAATTTATAACTTTTTACTCCCTCAAAGGCTTGAAAATTTGATATCCGGTTTTACAATTATTTTAGAAGATGAAATTTTATTTTGTTCTAATGAACATAAATACAATTCTTTTGAGATAGTCTTATTTGTAGAAAAACTAATGAATTTTTTTCAATGGAGACTAAAAAATATCTGTTTAAAAAGTAAAAAGATAGGCAGAGAATGCATAATCGTTAAACATTTTATTACAAATGCTGGTCAGAATTTATTCTTTTGTTGTGTAGGAAGATTTAGTGTAGATTCACAGGAAGCACCCAAAATGTTAGAAGAATTCCGAAATCAAGTTTGTAAACAATATAATGATCTTGATCGATTAAAATTTGCTTCCAAGGAACCTACGTTTGTTCAAGTGATGAATTTGATAATTGAATATTTACATGATAAATACTTAGAACCATTAGAAGAAGAAGCAATTTATGAAAAAACTACTAATAATGGTCAAAATAATATATTATATGCTGGAATCTCCGCTCAAGGATTACCAATAATTTCTCAATTATATGATGATAGCCTTTTAAAAAATTTGGAAAAAGAAAAAACCAATGAGAATATTGAATTATTCACCTCAGATTTATCTGCTAAATTAGCTACAATTTCAATGAACACTCAAATTCGTGCTAAAACAAAAATTAAAGAAATTTATTTGGATGATACTAAAAAAAGTCAATTGAATAATGAAAAAAAAGTTATATTTTTTGGAAATATATATAGCTATTCAATTGATTTTATAGCAAGCGGTAATTTGTATAAGATAAAATCAATTTTTAAGCAATTGAAGGCAAAAATGGCTTTAGATTCTGCTTTTAAAAATGACTTTTCAGGCGATTTAAGACCGTATAGACACCTTAGACATTATCTTGATGAAGCTGTTAAAGAATTAGATCAAATATACTAATTAAAAATATTTTTAAAAACTTTTATGAAAGCTGTAATACTAGCGGCAGGAGAAGGAAAACGTCTAAGACCTATTACATCTTTATTGCCAAAGCCAATGATCCCTTTATTAGGAAAACCAATTTTAGAACATATTATATTAGGATTGAAAAATATTGGAATAGAACATATCTTAATAATTGTTGGATATAAACAAGAAATAATAAAGAAATATTTTGAAAAAGTTGCAAAGCAAATAAATATTAAGATTGAATATATCGTCCAAGAAGAATATTTTGGTACTGCTCATGCAGCGAATTATGCTAAAAATTTCGTAAAAGATGAAACTTTTCTGATGATGTATGGAGATATTTTTGTAGATACTAACATTTTTAAAAATATTTTACAGAAATATGATCAAAATAAATTTGATGGGTTAATTGCATTAAAAAAAGTAAATAATCCACAAAATTATGGAATTATAACATTAGATTCTCATAAATTGGTAGAGAAGATTATTGAAAAACCAAATCCCCAACAGAACTTAGGAAATCTAGCTAATGCGGGAATTTACATCTTTAATAAAATGATTTTCGAAGCAATTGAAAAAACTAAGAAGTCTGCTCGAAACGAATACGAATTTACGGATTCAATGCAGATATTAATTAATGAATTGAATGGAAAAATAGTAGGCTTTACTCTTGATGCCCTTTTTTGGAATGATATTGGATTACCATGGCAATTATTTGATGCTAATCATTTTCTATTAGATAAATTAAAAAAGGAAATTAATGGGAATGTAGAAGAAAACGTAAAAATTCAGGGTGAAGTATTCATTGGTAAGGGAACTATAATAAAATCCGGATCTTATATTCAAGGTCCATGTTTTATCGGAGAAAATAATTTAATAGGACCAAATGCTTTTTTACGTCCTTACACTTCTATTGAAAACGATTGTCATATCGGAACATCTGAAATAAAAAATTCAATAATATTCTCTAATAGTGCTATTCCACATTTTAATTACATAGGTGATAGTATAATATGCTCAAATGTCAATCTAGGTGCAGGAACAAAATTATCAAATTTACGTTTTGATAGAAATACAATAAAAATGAAAATAAAAGATAAGCTTATTGATTCGTATCGTAAAAAATTAGGTGCTATTATTGGTCCCAATTCTCAAACTGGAATCAATGTTAGTATTATGTGCGGAAAAAAAGTTGGCGAAAATTCTATTATTGGAGCACATACAATAGTTAATGAAGATGTCGCACCTAATACATTATATTATCAAGATTCAAGTGGAAGGATAATAAAGAAAGCTCTATAGATTTAATAATAATTTTTAATCATTCATTTAATCTTCTGATTCTTCCGAAGAGTTATTTTCTGAGGAATTAGGTTCAGATGATTCATCTTTAGATTGAGGTGCATTTTTTGGATGCCACAGTTTTTTTACATTAATCCTCTCAGATCGTCTTATTTCAGATTTTCTAGATCTTTTTACATCTACTTCAATAATATCGAATTGTTCATCAGGAACTTCTTTATCTTCTCCACCTTCTGGAATAGAAATAAGTTTACTCTTAATTAATACTGAATTAGATAAAGGATAGATAGTTTTAGCAACTCGTTGAATTTGGTTATCGAGTTCTCTTGAAATCATTGCTTTAATAAATTTCTCATGATTATATAGTGAAGCAAATTCACGTAATACTTCATCCATTATTTTTCGTATTAGATCAATTTGAGAGCTTCTTGCTCTTTTAATTGTAGTACAGATTCCAGTTACCCTAAAAATGTAACCATCTTTAGTAGTTAAATTTTTTATAATTTGTATTTTTGAACTACCCCTTCCAATTAAAGATCTAATATAATCGCTTGTGTATTGATGACTAACAAAAATAGTCTCTGCTCTTCCAGCCTCAAAATTTGCATTAGTTATTTTAAAAAGAAGTTTTAAACTTATATCAGAATATTTGCCAGTAAAATCATAGAGAAGAGTCTCTACAGTTCTTCCAATAATTGTATCTTCTAATCCTATTATTTCTCCAATTTCTTTATTATTAAAAATTTTAGGAGCAAAAATTTTAATCCATTTTTTATCTCCCCACTTTACTTTCTTAACTTTTGGCTTTTTTTTTCTCGCTTTTGAACTCAATTAAATTTTACCTCTTTATCTCGCAACTAATGTTCTAATCTTTTCTGGATCATATTTAAAATCTGATGCTAATACATTCTTCTTTTTATAATATTTGATAAGCCGATAGATTTTTGATTCAGTTCTATTAAGTCCTTTTTTTGCTTCTAAATCTTTGTGGTTTGTCTCAAGATGCTTCCTAATGCTTAAAGCTTTTTTTACTAAGTTAGCAAGTTCCTCTGGTAAAGGTCCCTTAATATCATTTTCTTCAAGAATTTGACTAACTTTTTTTCCTGTTACAACTTTAACTAGTGGCACACCTCGAGCATCTCTCATTATAGTTCCAATCATTGATTTCGAGTGTCCTTTTCTTGCTAACTTTATAACTTCATTCTCAACTTCTTCGGGAGATAGCTCTACCCAGACTGGTTTTTCTAATCTTGCAGGGCGGGTACTTCCCGATTTCCCCTTTTTTCTACTGTGCATCCGAGCCATAAAATCACAGAATAAAACAATTCTTTCTATATTTAATATAATTTTTAATGAACTCTCAAAAATAAAATTTTTGGAATTTTGTTGCTTAAAGAGAGAAATTCTATAAATTTTTATTGGATTAATCAGTTTCGTTATTAATTACTTGAATTGATTCCAATTATGGTGAAAGAAGAAAATAAAATCTATTTTGTAACTGGGAATATTCATAAATTTCACGAGATTTCTCATCTTTTCTTAAAAGCGAATACAAACTATGTTCTAGAAAGAAGTGAGGTTAAATCTATTGAAATCCAAGCAACTAATATAAAAGATATAGCTTCATTTAAGTTAA
>JBHLQA010000368.1:0-3974 GCA_048885285.1 Candidatus Odinarchaeota archaeon | reverse complement strand
CTGTTAATGTAGCGTTCGCAGTCGTTGAACTTCAAAGATCTACAGATGGAATAGATCCTAACGAACCTGAGTTACCTCCTGAATATCCTTCCGAAAATTCTACTATACCAACGAACACTACAGCGGCAAATGTGGAAATGGAAGTCCCTATAGAATGGACAATTGGATTAATTATAGGCACCGGAATTCTGGTTGGAGTGCCGATTTTAATCGTTCTCTCGCGAAAGAAAAATAATTCTGCTGGACTCTAATTTAGAGTATTAATGGGAAACAATATGTTAATCCCAATTGAATATGAGGAAACATGAAATATTATATTATTTTTATACCCTTGTGTGTTAAGATATATTGAAAGCTCCATTGAGCTTTTTTATAAGAAATGTTTATAGATTTTTTCTTATTATTAGCGATATGAGATAGGACAATATCTATCTTTTCTATTCTATCATATAATTTATAAAAGAAAGGCTTTATTTTATCTAACTGAGGACTAAAGGTAACCTCATGGATCAAGATGAGGTAAATATACTCTCGTTTACAAAATAAAATAAGGGGGACTAATTGGTCCTCATAAAATCTATCAAGTAATTTAAAGTTATGGGTCTGGTGAAATTCATAACGGAGGTGATAAGATATATTATCAATTACTATAAATACTACTTCAGGAGGTAGAATGGTTAAAGGGGTGATAAGGGTGTCAATGATTTTTTTTTGTTCTTCAAGTGTTTTTATCGAACTTTGCCTAGGTTGAATGTAAATATTATTTTGAAGATACTGCAATTTATCAAGGTCATACTCAAAAAGCTGGAATAATCGTTTCTTTGGAAAGGGCTCACTTGCTTGAATCCAAATAGACGACTTCTCTTGTAAAGTAGTAGATGTTATGATATTTCCCATTAAATATAAGGCGAGAGCAGTCTTTCCCGTTCCTGACTCTCCAGAAATGGAAATAACATTATTATATGATAATAATTTTTGAATTCCCGTAAGAAACTCAATTTTTTGGAGCATTTTATGTATCATCCAATAGGTCTAATACTTCTTTTTTTATCTTGTCAATATAGGCATTTTTCTGTTGATTGCTTTTAATATCTTCTGTAGGCTGGTTATAATCATGATTATTAGAAGAAGATACTACTTGTTGGATCATCATTAATGTGATTAGATCATCAATATTACTTTCTTGTTGGGGATTTTTTCCTGTTAAAAACCTATAAACACTCCCTAAAGAGCGTGAGGATCGCGATTTAAAAAGAATATACACTCCTAAAAAGATAACCATACAAATTACGGCATACAACGGATTTTGCTGAAAAAAAATAAAGAATCCGAGAATTAATACAATATAACACAAGCCTTTCATAGTATTTAGACTCTCTTTGGCGGTTTTTTAGGTTTATAATGTTTATGAGTTAAAGGACGAATTCGTACTTTTGATGGGTTTGAATAATTTCGATTACTAAAATAAATAATTACTTTTCTTAGTCTGATAAGACTAAATTTTAAGAGAAAATATATTGCAGCTATTGCAAGATAATAGAACATATCCAGAAAAAAAATGATAGGGGTAAAATGCAGCAGCAGCCATACAATCCCTGTGGACATTAATACAAGAAGAATTTGATACCATGAATATAAAGGATTTTTCCTAAAAGCAGTTGAAATATTGTGAAAATCGGTAGTTGAAGGTGCTGCGTTTAATAATAAAGAGATAATAATGACCCCTGCTAGCACTCTTCCTACAATATGAATTGTAGAGTTAAGAAGAGCACCATACCATAAAAAGAAGAGAAGCCATGTACTTAAATATAATGGAGCTGTAGCGATAAGAAACGCTTGGAGAAAGGTAAGGTTCTCACTAACGGTTACATAGCCATGAGGATACCGAAATCCATAGTGCTCCTCTCTCCATTTCACTTTAATTTCTTCCGGTTTTGCCCCAACCAACACACACATGATATAATGACTAGCCTCATGAAAATATACTCCAATAAAAAAAAGCCGTAAAAAGATATGTCTGAATCCACCAGCTCTAATACTAAGTAGAAAGTGAGTTGCAATTAATGATACTAGTAATACTACTAGAAAGACAAATGGTTCTTCAATCATGAATTAATAATAATTCCTCCTAATTTAAAGAAAAAATTAAACCAATAAATGCATGGAAATTCCTTTTGGTTTAACTATTCAAATATAATAATTATATTGAAATAAATTAGGAAAAATAATAATGTTAAAAATGTATTTGATAAAGTAGGATACTAATAGAATTTAACTCCTTTTTTATATTTCTTTATCCAATTTCTTACCCTAAGATTCTGAGATAATATTATAGTAGTGTTTTGTTTATAATCGATGTTATTTAAATGTACAAAAATGTCAATGATCAATAAAATGAAAAAAAAATAGGAATTTATAAAAATAGAAAAATGAATTTGGCTAGTAGAGACGCTATTCTCATAAGATAGCATCTCAAAGAAAAGGTTTAAAAGTCAAACTCCTACCTTATATTTTTTAGGTAAAATAAAAAAAATAGTGATCAAGAAAAATGGCAACCTATAAACCATATCAAGAAAGCTCATTATCTTCTGAAATTTCATCCTTAACATGTGATATTTGTGGTTCTGATAATATTACAGAAACAAGAGAGGGCTATGTATGTGAGGACTGCGGGATTGTTTTAGAACTTCAGAAATTGCAGTATCACAGACCCTATAGTGAGGATCTAATTCAGTATGCTCGTGGCTCGGGAAGAACAAAAATTGGTACCAAACAGGAAATTCGATTTTCCCCCAACTCTGCAACCTTAATTCGCCTTAACAAACAAAATACTTTTATTCATAATGATAAAGCAATGATAGATAATATTCGAATTGAAATTAGTAGATTATTTGCCGCTTTAAATTTATCAAATTATACTGATGTAAAGGAAATGGTCTTAAATAAGTTCAAGAAAGTTTTTCCTAAATTAGACCCACGAACAAAATATCGCAATGTAGAAAAATTGGTATCGGTTTTGTCGTTTTTCTGTCTTAAACTGAAAAATATACCAATTAATTCTCACGAACTTATTGAGCATGCTAAAATAGAGAAAAAAGAATTTAATGATTTCATGCTACAGATAAAATTATTCTTGCCCGAATATAATTCTCGGAATAGACAGAACTATATCCTTCAAAGATTTTTTGAAATTTCAGAACATTTTGGATTAGGGATGCCTTTTTATTTTTTGTGTAAAAAAATCCTTTTTAAACTATGGAAAGGGATAAAAAATACAACTGATAATGTGGTCGCCGGAGTAGTATGTTCTATTGGTGTTTTATGCACTCGTAAAGATAAAGTAACGGTAAGTTCGATTTGTAACCATTTGGGAATAAGAATGAGTACCGTTCAATCCCAAGTAAAGAAGAATATTTTTGAGAGGTTTCGAGTCGAAGGATTTACATCATTGATCAAATCTTCTGATACCTTAATTGAAATTATGATAAAATTAGGATTATTAGAAGGTCACAAATCAAAAAGTGAAATGTCTCAAGAAGCTCAAGAAGGTATTGTTTCAAATAAACGTGTTGATCTTATCTTGGGAAATGCCAAAGCTATTTTTAATATTCATAATAATATAAGCGATTATCTTTTTGCAATGAGGGGCATAAATTCTGCACCTCTGATGCTAACATGCAATACTTATGAAAATCCTCTTTGTTATAATAATAATACTGAAGTAAATACGCACTATGAACCATTTATGAACTTTAAGATCTATCATTATTATAAACAAAAAGATCCACCTGTATTCTCTTAATGACAACTCACTTAATTAGTTATATTTACTGTTTCTTGTATTTTTCTTTCAATAATTAAGTGATATTTTTGTCATATTATTCTTGGATTCCTGATTTTGGGTAGTTACAGAACTCAGTGATGGGTTATAAATCTTTCGCTACCTTCTTTCTTTAAAGGATTGCGAAGTATTC
>JBHLQA010000367.1:0-3977 GCA_048885285.1 Candidatus Odinarchaeota archaeon | reverse complement strand
TAAACAATTCAAATCCATCGATCATAACTATTGATTCTGGATTGGAGTGGGTAAATTTCAATATTTTATCTTTAACCATTTGGCATCAACTCATAGCATATTTCTAGTGTTTTTAAAGCATCTTTTCCTGTACATTTCAGAAGTTCTTTACCTTCCAAAAAATTATATGCATTTTCTACTATATGCCAATGCGTTTTATTATAATACTTCCATACTGGCATAGCTCCTATACGTTCTTCTCTCCAATGATAATTTTCAAAAAATAAATCTATTTGCCACGTTCTATAATTTGCGTCTGTTAATTCTCTTAAATAAAAATCTTTTGGTATTTTATTAAAAAACCATTCTATAAAGTTAACCATATGGCTTCCTGTATGGAGAAGTCCTTTATTATAAATTCCATGTCCTCCTATAAACTTACCGAATTCGCCATTTAGATATTTATCTTTTAGCTCTCGATAATATGGTAAAAATAGTCTTGTATAATTTACTACAAGCGATATTCCTTTGTTATTATATAATTTTACAATTTCTCTTGCTTGTTGTAGATCCGTGCATACCGGCTTTTCACATATGACTAATTTCACTGGATATTCGGAAAGTTGCTTTAATATTTCATAGTGTGTATCGTCTGGTGTTGTTACAACTGCAACAATATTATGATTTTCTATTATTTTTGATAAATAACCACTAATTCCATTAGCATAAAAAAAAGCACCCCATGTCTTTGCGGCTTTCTTTGCTTTTTCAAAATCTTTATCTATAAACCCTATTAAATTAAATCCTTCATGTTCTTTAAAAGAATGTGCAAAGCTGATTATTTTATGTTCATTTTCGCTTCCCGGGTGGTCGGCCTCGTTTCCTTGCTTCCCGGCTCCGATTATTATCGCTTGATATTTCTTCATTTTGGCTCGCTCCTTCCTGCTTTGGTGCAGGGTTATTATATGTTTCTTTCAATTCTTCGAAATAATCTTTTCTTTTAATTTTTGATACCTTTTCATATTGTCCCGGATATGTATTAATCAGATTAATCACTTCTTGACATGTTAATGCTAAATTATATCCCTGAGATTCGAATCCGTATAGCCAGCGAATTAACTCTAAATCTTCTGGAGTATCCAATGTTACTTCAATATCCGGCCGGAATTGTTCACATGGTGCATCCCAATTCTGAACTTTGTAATTTTTCTTTCCATTTGGATTCAAATACATCCAAGTTGATACATGTTGCCGATCAATATCATTGTCAACTTCCTTTTCAGCTCGTTCTAATGCTTCACGGTTGAATATTCTTATATCATATCCTCGAGGAAATGTTCTTGATGCTATATTTGTTGTCATATCAAATAATTCTGCATCTAAATTGATGTCTTGACCTAAAAAAGTATTTATATGCATTTCAATGAGCGCATCTATATGATTCCAATCAATAAGTGGACAATCTGCGGTAATTTCTACTATTATATCAATATTGAACTTCTGAGCTGCTTTTAGTACTCTATCAAGTACATTTTCTTCACTGCCACGAAAGCAGTTAACACCATTTTGCTTGCACATTTCTTCTATTATGTCATCGTTCTTGTTTGTAGTCGTAGCTACTATGATATAATCCAGCTTCTTAGCGGCTTTTACACGTTCTATCACTCTTTGTAGCGCTGGTTTACCACATATATCAATTGTAGCTTTATTCGAAAGTCTTGAACTTCCTTCTCGCGCCTGTATTATACTTCCTATGTTCATGTTAACAGCTCCTTAACTTGTATTAAATAAATATTTTTTCATTGCATCAAAATCAAAATATTTATATGGCGTACCGCTTTTATCACTATGGCTATATTTCCATTTCAAATATTTATTTTCAGGCAATAGTCTTGGTGCTATCCAACCATCATCATCTATAGGCAATTGCATTTCTAACGAATACTTGCTTACCTCGCTATATGAATCAATAAAAGCAAGTTTATCTATCGGCACACAATATTTATCGGCATCGTTTTGTATAAATATGTATAATCTCCTGTTGTCCGCTGCAAATGTCAAATATGTTAAATATGCATCTTTCTCTATTGCTTTTCCGTTCTTTGCATCATAGAAAAATGCCGTTTCTTTTTTTTCATCAATAGCAAAACCATCTGGCATATATCGGACAAACTTTGATGTATTGTCTGGATTTTTCATGAATGATAATATTGTATGAACTTCTGGAACTATATTCTCTGCACCCATTGATACAACATGTAATCCTTTGTTTTTTATAATTTCAAAAACTTTTTTGCTCCACATATTTCCAATTTTTGATCTACTTTCAAAACTCATCGCTCAAACACCATCAAATCCCGAGTGAGATATAAAATTTCTTTCTTTTCTTTCGCCATTTTTACAAATGCTCCACCATGGACTTGAGTGCTATATGGAACGATAATTCTTTGTTTAAGTTTTAAATATTTTGATATTCTTTCATAACATAATAATGGCAAATCAATGTATTCTCCATTGTGTTTATATGCTCCAATAATAATTGCTAATTTACCATTATGCTTATCATTCCATTTTCTTTTAACTGACTTTGCTATATCTCCGATTGTGTTTAAAAATATATCGATATCAACATTTCCTAAGTCCGTATTGTCTTGACTATATTTCATTTCCGCTTGCTTCCAATATGGAGGGTCTAAAAAAACTAAATCAGGAACTGGTAAATCATCAGGCAATCCAGTTGTTATGTCATGTTTTCTAATATCCTGTCTAGCCGGAATTGGATTCAAATCTGATACATAGTATCGTCGTTTTCTTTCGATACATTTATCTATAGTACTTCCACCACCGCCAAACGGATCAAATACAACATCAAATGGTTTTGTATAATAATACATCAGATTATCAATTATTTCAGGTGGTATATTCCCAAAATGCCGTACTTCATTAGTTGCTTTCCCGAAATTCCAGATGGAGTATATCTCAGATTCAAAATTGCGGAAAATGTCAGAATCGCCATTACTATTAGAATTGACAAAACTTGCAATTTTCTCATTTACAGAACCGTGAGACATATTCACAACTTTTTCAATATCCTCCTGCTTATAACACGCCAACCACATATCATATATACGTTGTTTCTGCTGTTCTTCGAATTCTTCGCGCTTGTTTCTTGTCCATGTATTAAATGTACTACGGGATATTGATAATGTCTTGCAAATATCCTCATCAGGCAATACATTCCACCATTGAATAGCATATCGTTTCTTTTCGTCTGGTGTAAGTTGCTGTCCATGTTTTGAATTTCTTTCCACGGCAAGCATTAATAATTCTTGCTCTGATTTAACTTCTGTCATTATATACGGTATTTCTTCTTCTTTTGCGGTTTCATATGCTTTCCACCTATGATAGCCATCAATAAGTATATTATTTTGGCTTACTTCAATAGGTGGCAATTGTTCTAAATTTTTCGCATATTCCTGAATAACTGTAGGATTTGGTTTAAATCTCGGATATAAATCTTCTCTGTAAACTATTTCTGATACTTTCATTCTCATATTTACACCGTACCTTTCATATTTTAATTTTCCGTACCTAAAAATGGCATAAGAAAAGGCAGGGGGTACGGTTTCCCTGCCTACAGTCTTGCAAAACTGTCTTATGCCAATATTAAACTATATAAAAATATCGCTTTTCCAGCGACAAATTTATTATTTTTATGCATAATAAAAGGACGTTTTCACGTCCTTATTATTTGTTTAATTTATATTGAATTATTATCCGCCTTTTATCAATATACTGAACAAGATAATCGTATACTTCTTGTTCAAAAGGTGATTCTATATGAGAATCTTGAGAATCATGTTCTGACTCATTACTATGTTTTTTCAACAAGTCCAGAATAGCTATTCTTTTATCGTTATCTTCATTTTCAATAGCATCAGCATAAGCAAGATATGAATATAATATTCCTTTTCTCATATTTCCCCTTGTTTCAATTT
>JBHLQA010000366.1:0-3982 GCA_048885285.1 Candidatus Odinarchaeota archaeon | reverse complement strand
TTAAAAGTAAAAATAAAAAAAAATGAAATATTAAATTTTTATGCCTATATTCGCTTTTTTATTGAAACTTTTAGGCAATAGGCAAATTTTTATTTATTATCTTTTTTTTTTAAAGTGATTCAAATATTTTTATAAATTTTAAAAAAAAATTACTTTTATAGCAAAATTGGGTAATTTAATAGATGAATATATTGGAACACTTATTAAAACCAATTAAAGTCAGATCTCTAGAGATTCCAAATCGCTTGGTAATGCCACCTATGGGAACAGGGCTGGGAAATTTGGACAGCACAGTAAGTGATGCGAATATAGCCTACATGAAACGTAGGGCTAAGAGCGGTGTAGGTCTCATTATTACTGAGATTACGGAAGTACATCCTCTAGGATCGGTGAGTCCTGTCTGCTTGGGTGTATGGGATGATAAATTTATTCTTGGGTTGAGCAAACTGGCTACCGCAGTGCATACAGAGGGAAGCAAAATAGCCATGCAGCTTCACCACTGTGGTCGCGAGAGTTATTTAAAGACAAAGAATCATACCGCAATTGGTCCGTCTGCAGTACCAAGCTTTATTTATGGCTTTTTGGGCACTCCACGCGAGATGACTCTGGCAGAGATAGAGGAAACTATTATCTCTTTCGGTGCTGCAGCTAAACGTGCGGTAGTTGCTGGGTTTGATGCTGTTGAGCTCCATGGTGCGCACGGTTATCTCCTCATGCAATTTCTGTCAGCCCACTCCAATAAACGTACTGACAAATATGGTGGGAACTTCAAAGCACGAGCCCGTTTCATGATCGAGTGCCTGCGTGAGGTGCGTAATCAGGTAGGTAATGACTTCCCGATCTCAATTAGGTTATCGGGCGAGGAATGCATCGTAAATGGATATACCATCAGCGATATCAAGACTATAATCCCTGACTTGGTTAATGCGGGTGCGGACATTATTCACGTGTCATTTAGCACCCACGCAAACTTTAAAATAAGCACCGACACTCCAAACGCAAGTGCTCCAGTGGAATATGAGCAGGGATTCAAGGTAGAGCTTGCTCGTCAGATCAAGGAAGTTACCAAGGTTCCGGTTATTGCAGTCGGGCGTTTCACGGATCCCTATTTCATGGACAAAGTAATCGAGCGGGGGGACGCAGATTTCATTGCCGTGGGGCGTCAACATCTAGCAGATCCGGATTTTTTTAAGAACGCCCGGGAAGGGCACCCAGAAGATACTTTTGAATGCCTTGCTTGCAATCAGGGGTGTATTGAACGAGAGATAATAGAGGTTAAATCTATCCGCTGTGCTATCAATCCAGAGACTGGTCAAGAAACGATTTATCCTCAAAAACGAGCCGATAAGAGTCGCACTGTATGGGTTGTAGGTGGGGGTCCAGCTGGTCTTACAGCAGCGTGTGAGGCTGCCCGATTAGGACATAAGGTCACCCTCTTCGAACGAGAAAAGAATATTGGTGGGCAGATTCGATACGCTCAACAAGCACCTCATAAAGCGGTATACGGAAGGTGGATCAACACACTCACACACCGGTGTACGAAAAATGGGGTGATCATTAAAACGGGTATTGAAGTTACCGAAAAGATGATTGAACAGGGCAATCCGGAAGTTGTCATTCTAGCCAGTGGTGCTGATAAGGCTGAATGCCCTGCAGAGGGGATCACGAATTCGATCGTTTGCGATGCGTGGCAGATTTTAAATAGCGAAATCAAACCGAGAAACCATGCTTTGGTCATCGGTGGTGGTTTAGTCGGTATGGAAACTGCAGATTTCCTGTGCGAGAAAGGGATAGAGGATGTGACATTGATCGAGATGCTTGCCAAACCACCAGTAACTCCCATTTCTGCTCACGGTACAATGTTGTACCGTCGGTTGAATGCTGCGGGAGCAAAACTTATGTTCAATACCCAAGTCCAAAAGATCGAAGCTGCTTCTGTCCTTATAAGTACTGATGGGAAAGAACATAGGCTCGAGCCTATCGACCAGGTGATAGTGGCAGTTGGGGTCACGCCGAGGAACGAACTCAAGACGTTTCTAAAACAGAAGGGGATCCGCCATTTCATCGTCGGAGATGCGAACAAACCCCGCCGTATTATTGAAGCGACCGAAGAAGGTGCAAAAGCGGCATGGCAGATCTAATCCGGAGATAAAAGTTGAATCGTAACTTAAATCTTTAGAAATGTTTTTCATAAAAAAAAATATAAGCATATCTTACTTACAATTATGCTTAATATCACTTTATTCTTACACCATATTCAAGTTCAAAAGAATAATTCTTTAAGTATTTTTCCCCTAAATTTGAAATTAGAAAAAATTATTCAAAAGATGAATAAGTCATTGAAACTAATAGATTTTTATTTAAAACTTATCAATTTTCAATAAAATGTTTAATACTTTAAAATTCTTTAAATATCGAGAAAAAAATTGAGAGAAAAAGAATATTCTCTCATAATTGGGTTCTTTAGAACTCTGGCATATTAGGGATACTTACTAATATTGTCAATGAAGAATTAATTTTATTAAAATTATAACCTTTTGATCTAATTTGTTTGAAAGGTTTGTTTTAAAAGAGAGAATGAAAAACAAAAGTTAATAATGATTATTTTTATTTATTGAATATAATATAATAATAATAAAAAATTAATTAAGTAAAATTCAATATTTTAGAAAACCAAATAAATTTATAATATTGAACAATTGCATTAATAGTGTGAAAGAAATTAATTAGAATGGTGAGTTGGCAGATTTCAGCTACTAAGTCGTTTATTTATAAGGTTTGTGTGGTTGGTGATGGCGGAGTTGGAAAAACAAGTATGGTTTTAAGGTATTGTGAAAATACTTTTAAAGAGAATTATATCATGACAATAGGTTCCAACTTTTCTACTAAGCAGATTGAGCTAGAAGAGTATCCAAATTACCTTATTAAGCTACAGCTCTGGGATTTAGCCGGACAAAAACATTTTAGCTTTGTACGTCCTCCATTTTATCGTGGAGCTACTGCAATTGTATATGTGTTTGATCTTACACGACGAAACTCCTTTCAAAATATATTAGACTGGAAAGTTGAAGTGGAGAAAGTAATTGGTAATGATAAACCATATTTACTTGTCGGAAACAAGATAGATTTAGCAGAACAGGGGAATCGAGAAGTTGGAGAACAAGATGGTGTAGCCTTAAAGGATGAAATAAAAGCAATTGCATATTACGAAACGAGTGCTAAGCAGGATATAAAAATCGAACCTGTATTTAAAGAGATTACATTAGCTATTTTAAAAAAGACTAGAAAGATTTAGCTTTTTATTTGTTATAAACAATAAATTAAAATTTTGGAAAAAATTTCATATAATTATCATATAATATCTTTCAAATAATTTAGAAATTTAATTTAATTCAGATAATAAGGTAATATTTATGTTTGGTGGAACTCAACGCGCCTATGATCGTGCGCTTACAGTATTTAGCCCAGAAGGAAGGTTATACCAAGTAGAGTATGCTTTGGAGGCTGTTAGAAGAGGAACTCTTGCTGTAGCTGTAAGATCAGAAAATGATGTCTGTATTGCGGCTCAGATTAAAGTACCCTCAAAGTTAATGGATGCTGACTCGATAGATAAAATCTTTCAAGTTGATGAGCATATTGGAGTAGCCATTTCTGGGTTACATGCCGATTCTCGGGCATTAATCAATTATTCAAGAGTCCAAGCGCAATCATTCAGATTAACTTATGACGAACCTGTGAGACTCAATATGCTAGCTAAAGCGGTTGCTGATTTATGTCAAATGTATAGTCAATATGGTGGAATAAGACCTTTTGGTTGTGCGCTTTTTTTCATTGCAATAGATGCAGGAGGGCCACAAATTTATACTACTTCACCAAGTGGAATATATCGTTCATTCAAATCATATGCAATAGGGACTGGAGAAGCGACAGCAAGAGAATATCTTATTGAAAATTATAAAGAAGAAATGAGTTTTGAAGAGTT
>JBHLQA010000365.1:0-4006 GCA_048885285.1 Candidatus Odinarchaeota archaeon | reverse complement strand
TCATTAAATTCTGATAAAGAAATCGAAAACTTAGAATCAGATAAAGAATAATTATTATATAATTAAATAAAAGAGTGATAAGGAATGGATATTATTACCGCCAAAAAAGTTCGAGAAATGGATGAACGAGAAAGAGAAAGAACGTTAATGGATTTAAGAGAAGAATTGATGATGCTCTATTCAATGCAAACTGGTGGAGGACTTGCTGATAACCCTGCTAAAGCAAAACTATTAAGAAAACAAATAGCGAGAATATTAACAGTAATAAATGAAGGAGAATGATGATGATAGATCCAAAATATTTAATATATCATGATTTAATAGGATTTACTGCCTATGTTAAATCCAAATCAAAATTAAGAGACAAAGCTTTCTTAGATATAGGTATTGTAATTGATGATACAAAAAATATACTATTTACTAAAAAAAATAATAAAATTAAAAAATATATCAAAAAAGATCATATCTTTCGATTTAAAGTACCTAATTACAATAATGAAGAAGAGGAATACTATTTAGAAGTTCAAGGGAATAAAATTGTTGGGTCTCCTATAAACAGATTAAGAAGTTTAAAGAAAAAGAGATGGTTAAAAACATGAGTGATAATATTGGTATTCCTGGTGTGGTTCCTCCAAAGATCAAACCTGGAGAATGCAAAGATATCTCTTGCCCTTTTCATGGTAAAACAAGAATTAGGGGAAAAATTACTAAAGGAATTGTTGTAAGTAAAAAATCAAAAAATACAGTTATTATAAGACGTGATTATGTTCAATTTATTAAAAAATATCAAAGATATGAACGTCGTAATACGCGTTTAGCATGCCATTTAACAGATTGTTTAAGTCATGAAATTCAAGTTGGAGATTTAGTTAGAGTTGGTGAATCTAGAAAGATTTCGAAAACAAAAGCTTTTATTGTATTAGAAAAAATTATAGGTAAGGTGGATTAAATGGGAACGAGAAGAAAACTGGGAAGAAAAACATATTCTAAACCACGTACCAGCTATGGATTATGCAATGGATCAAAAATCAATATTGCCGATAATTCTGGAGCTAAAATAGCTCAAATAATTAATGTAGACAGTTTCAAGACGAGATTGAGACGATTACCAAAAGCCTCTGTTGGAAGTGTATGCACTGTAACAATAAAAAAAGGAAAACCTGAACTAAGAGGAAATATAGTAAAAGCTGTAATTGTGAGACAAAAAATGATTTTTAGACGAATAGATGGAACTAGATTATGTTTTGAAGATAATGCGGGTGTTATCGTCACCAAGGAAGGTGAACCTAAAGCTACAGAGATAAGAGGTCCGATTGCAAGAGAGGCAGCTGAAATGTTTCCAAGATTGGCGTCAATTTCATCATTAATAATTTAATAAAAGGATTAAAAATGAAAGTAAAATCAAAAAAACCAAGAAATCAAAGAAAAACACTTTATAATTATAAAAATCATCAACGATCAAAATTACTAAGCACAAGGATAGCAGATTTTCTTCGAGAGGAATATGGAATAAAAAAACTTCCTCTCAGAGTTGGAGATCAAGTTCGAGTATGTAGGGGTGAATTCAAGGATTTTGAGGGCGAAGTAATTGAAGTAACAAAAAATTTAAGATGTAAAATTAAAGAATGTACATTTGAAAAAACAGATGGAACTCAATTTAATCCCGCTATTCATATTTCAAATTTAGTGATAGCTAGATTTGCTAAAGAGAAAAAAATGGACCCATGGCGAGCTAATATGATAGAAAGAAAAGCAGTATATGGATTTTATGAGGAGGATTTAAAGGGACCAAAAAAGGAAAAAGAGGTGGAAAAATAAAAAATGACGAGACATGGAGGCCAAAAAACTTTAAAAAGACTAAATACCCCCGCTTTCTTGCAAATTAAAAGAAAACATGGTACATTTTTCGTTAAACCCGCACCAGGTCCACATCCTAGCAGATTATGTTTACCGCTTCTGCATATTATTAGAGATCTTCTTAAAATAGTTGATAACCATAACGAAGCAAAAAAATTAATTGTAGCAGGACAATTTAAAGTTGATGGAAAAGTAGTGAGAAATAAATCTTACCCCTTAGGACTAATGGATGTATTATCCATCGAAAATTTAAATAAACATTATAGAATATTACCAGATTCTCATTATGGACTAATTCTACATGAGATCTCTGAAGAAGAGAGTACATTCAAATTATGCAGGATAAATAATAAGAAAATTGTAAAGGGAGGGCATATACAGTTAAATCTGCATGATGGAAGAAATATCTTGATTAAAGTCAAAGATCCAAAAACCCCTAAGGAAGATAATTATAAAAGAATGGATGTGTTAAAAATTTCAATTCCAGAACAAGAAATTCATAAAATTCTAAGATTTAAAGAAAATAATATTGCTATAATTGTGTCTGGAAAAAATATTGGTCAAGTTGGAAACATTATATCCATTTTGAAAAGATTTGGTCCCAAAGCGAGTACTGTTTCAATTCAACACAATGGGGAACATACTGAAACATTATATGATTATACCTTCGTTATAGGTGAAGAAAATTCTGAAATTGATATTCCAAAATTAGAAACTAGTAAAGTATAGAATTATGTGAAAAAAAATGTCAAGTAAAACAAAAACGAAAATTTCATCGGCACTTTCAAAAGAATTTGAAGAAAAATGGAAGAACCCTATGAAAAAACCATATTTAGAAAAGCTAGTTTTAAATATTGGTGTTGGTATGGGGGGAGAAGAATTAGAAAAAGCAGTTAACGTTTTAGAAACGATTACGAGTCAAAAAGCAATTAAGACTAATTCTAAAACAAATGTGAAAGAATTTAATTTAAGAAAAGGACGACCCATTGGTACGAAAATAACTATTAGGGGACAAGATGCTGAAAAATTACTTAAGAGATTATTAATTGTTAATAATAATAAAATGCTAAGAAAAAGTTTTGATGATTATGGTAATTTTGGTTTTGGAATAACCGAACATATATCTATTCCCGGTATTGAATATGATAATGAAATTGGGATATGGGGTTTGGATTGTGTAGGACGAGTAGTTAGATCCGGAATGAGAGTAAAATCAAGACGAAAAGCGCGAACTAAAGTTCCAAAACATCATTATGTATCGCGAGAAGAAACCCAATATTTTTTAAAACAAAAATTTGGAGTTGAAATTGTACAAAAATTAGAATTAGATTATTTTTAATAGGTTTAGGTGAAAAAAGATACCACAAGGCAAGCATTACGGCAAAGGCCAAAGAGAATGTAGAAGATGTCATACTCATAGAGGAGTAATACGGCGTTATGGATTATATATATGTCGAAGATGTTTTTATGAAATTGGAAAAGAAATTTAGAGATATCCTCTAAATGTTTCACACATCGGATTTAAAAGATTCGAATAAATAAAAGCATCGAAAAATAATTCTCTTATGAGGTAAAAAAATGACAAGAGGAAATAATTTTGGAAAAGGTCAGAGAGAATGCAGAAGATGTCACACTCATAGAGGAATAATAAGGCGTTATGGTCTATATCTATGCCGTCGTTGTGCCTATGAGGTATTATTAAAAATTGGTTTTAAAAGATATGATTAGTTTTCTAATTTTTTAAACAAAATCAATCTAGTTTTAATTAAATAATTGATCATAATTAATACTCATAATTTCTTCTTTGCTTAAACCATTTTTTTTAATATACTCAATAAATTTTTCTATATGCGTCCAATCCCCTTTAGAATTGGATGGAATCTTCCAAAAAATACTTAAAAATTTCCTTATATGGTCAATATTATCCATATTTAAGATTTCAATAATCTGATAATAATCATAATCTTCAATTAATGTTTTTGCTATTAAAGGTTTCATTAATAATTCTCTCGCATATTTCAAACCACCCCACCATCTTGTAATATAATTGGAAATGGTTGACCAAGGCATCCCTTTTACATTTTCATCAATTTCCGCCGCGAGCAGGTTGGAGAAGATTCAAGCGGCGCTCCATTGTATCGGGGGTCGC
>JBHLQA010000364.1:0-4017 GCA_048885285.1 Candidatus Odinarchaeota archaeon | reverse complement strand
TTAGAAATTACCACTAAGAATTAATTTTTTATACTTTTCATTTTTTGAGTATATTATAATCCAATCTAAATTTATTTTTTAATTTTAATGCAATTTTCAAAAATAATTTCTCTAGATCAAGTAGATATCCGATTAAAGGAGTTACACTAACTTTATTTAAAACTTTATCAATGATAACAAATCCGTTTTTTTCTAATTCTTTAATATCTTCTAAAACACCCTTCTTTTTACGTAGTTCCTTAATTTTTTGAATAGTAGTTGCTCCCGTACTATTAAAGCAACTAATCATGGTACAATACAGTGTGGCAGCTAATCTAGGGTTTCCTTCAAAGGGATTTGCTGAAATAATTTCAGTTGTTTCTGGATCAAAGGAAATATACCAACAAGAATTCAAAGGATTAAATCTGACTTGAAGTCCTAAAGGTTCAAGATAATTTGAAAGATTTTTGACTAAATTTTGAAAGTAAATTGATTTATTCTTATCTTTAATATTTAAATTTTTAAGAATAACTTCTTTAGTAGCTCCAATTTGGGAAATACTTGTTCTTTTACTTAATAAATGCATTAAAACTGTTATTTCATTCATTTTTATTTCACTCCTTCCTATAAATATAGAGTATTAGTGTTTTTTTCATATTTTATTTTACCTAATTGAAGTAAATGTAAGAGATATACAAAATTTTCAAAAATCTTCATTTGATCAAGCTCTTTTTCAAAAATTAGTTCATATGAACAAGGTAATTTGTTTTTAATCCTATTAAAAAAAGCAATCATCTTGTCAGTAAATTTTTTTTCTGATATTTCTAATAAAAAAGTGTCATTTAACTTAATTTTTTCAATAGGCTCTATCTTTAAGGATTCAAAATTATTATTTACTAATCGTTCTTTAGAATATTCTAGGAACTGTATAGAAAGAGTATCAATAATAAAAGGCTCTCTCCAGCAATCCTCAAAAACTTGATAAATTTCTAGATCTTTTGGATTTGATTTTAAGAATTTTAAAAACTTATCTTGATTATCTAAATAACTTAGGAAGATTTTCAATTCTTCAAATTTTTGACTTAGTAATTGAAATGCTTTTTCATAAGTATTTGAATAGCTATTAATATTATAAATTGTGAGAGAATCCTTTAAATTCTCAAATATCGATGCTAATTCTATATCTAAAAGAGAGATTTCACCAGAGAGAACTTTATTTTTTATAAGTTCAATCTTATTATTTATTTCTTCAGAAAAGTCTTTATATTCCATTTTCCTTCAAAAATTATTCTTTCTTCACAATTTTTGGTATAAATACAGAAGATATTTCCCTTTTTCCTACTCTAGCTATTCCAATCAGTTTTTCAGCCAATAAAAATAATGAATTAGAAGATTTTGGTAAGAACATGAATAATTGGACTGGATTTTGCCCTAAAGTTGATTTAATTAATTGATATGCCACTTCCGAATTCTTTTCATCCAAAAACATCCCTGGTTCATCAAGCATTGAGAGCGCTGAAGGTTTAATCTCCTGAAGAGATAATATAAGACAGATTGATACTAGTGAAACTTGACCTCCACTAAGAGCAGTAAAAGATTTCAATTGCTCTTTTGAAGTAGCAGCTTTAATCTCAACACCTAAATTTTCAAAATTTCCAATTAATTCAAGAGAACAATAAGATTTAATTTGTGAATCCTTAAATTTTTGATTAACTTTCTTTTGTAGATTTTCAATTACAGTACTAAACTTATTGTAATATGTTGCTTCCATTTTATTTTCTGCTTTAATAGCCGCTTTAATATCTTTTTCTAAATCTGTTTGATTTTTTGTAATTTCTTTCAGAGAATTCAAAATTTGGTCCTTTTCAATTAAAATTGAATCATCAACATCTAAATATCTAAGTAGATCTTTATCTATCTCTGAAATATCTGCTTTAATATCTTCAATAGGACGAATTTTAATAATTTCTTTCGAAATTAAAGGACCTATTTCAGAATTGATTCTAATTAAATCATTTTTTTTTGATTCGAGATCTTGATTATAAGAATTTAAACTAATATTCTCTTGTTCAAAATTTAATGTAATTTGAATAGATTTTTTCTCTAATTCACTTTTTTTATTTTGAAATCCTAATATCTCCCTTTTTAAATCTGAAATTTCTTTTTCAGTAATCTCAAGATTATCTTCAACATTCTCCAATTGGCGATAGATATTAAAGGCAGTTTTATCAGCTTTTTGAAATGCTTCCTTTTTTGATTGAAAATCCTTTTGAAGTAGATTTTTATCATTGGATTGTTTATTTATCTCATCTCTCACTGCTTTAATAAGGTCAATGTTTTCGCTTAATTTTTCATCCCATTTTTTCTTTTCTTCATTTAAAAAGGCTAACTCATTTGGAATATCAGTCAATCTATCATTCCACTTAAAAAATTCTGGATCAGTCTGGGCTTTTAATGCATTAATTTGGAAATCTAATTCTTTAATCTGATTTTTAATATTTGAATTTGCTTTTTCTAATTCATGCATTTGATCATATAATTGATTCTTTTTTGCCGTAATTCTTTGTTTTTGGTTAAAATTATAGAGAAGATCATTGAAAGATTCCTTCTTTAGGAATATTTCTTTTTGAGTAGAGTCTAATTTTACTAGATCAACTCTCATTTCTGAAATTTTTTCATTTAATGTTTTAATCTCAAACTCTAAGACATCCGATTGTTCTTTTTGTGTTCCAGCACTTAATAATCCTTTTAATCTCTTGAGATAAGGTGTTTCATAAACATATTTATAAGAAATTATCTGTTCTCCTTTTAAGGTCACACACTTTCCTTTGAAATCATGTGTACTATAAAATTTTCTTCCAGAATGGTAATCAGTAGCCACAATACAATTCTTAACTTTTGAGTAAATAACTTTTTTAATGTCAATATCGTTATTAACAATTTCAATTAATTCTGCTAAATAACCCAGGATCCCATTCGCAGATAATTTAATCATTGGTTTAATATTGATGTTTTTAGGAAGGTAAATATTACAAAACGCACCAAACTTATCTTTCAATCTTTTTAACAAGTTTAAAGTATCCCAATCTTCAGCAACAAAGCTAAAGAGTAATTTTTCACCAAGAACAGATTCAATTGCATAACTTAAATCGTCATCATATTTTAAATAATCAATAATTGGACCTCTTACTTTTAAACCTCTTTTCTTTATCTCATCCTTGAGAATATTAATATTTGAAGGAAGAATTACACGACGTTCTCTAAGTGAAGCCTGTAATAATTTTAACTTTTTAAATTTTTTTGAGATGTTAAATTCGGTTTTTTTTAATTCAGAGTCAAGTTCATAAATTTTCGTTGATATCCTACTAAGTTCTCTATCAAGCTGAATTTGCAAATCCTTACTTGGATTTTCCAAAAACCATTTATTTTTTTCGAGTTTATGTTCAATATCTTTAAAACTTTGAAACAATTGACTAATTTCATTATTATAAACTTTTATTGCTTTCTTATTCTCTTGAATTATGTTTAAGTTTTCTTTCCTCTGAGAATTTATTAGATCATACCTTTCTAGTAAAATCTTATTTTGCTCTATTTTCTTTATTAATTGATTTTGTTCTGATATCAATTTATCTATCTGTAATCCTTTACTTTTAGTTTCAGCTTTTATTATTTTTATTTCATTATCCAAACTAAGTTTCTGTTTCTCGAAATTATTGATTATTTCTTGAATTTCATTTATCTTATTTGATAATGTGTCTAACTCTTGTTTGGCTTGGACTTTATCTTTTTGCCAATTTTGAATTTTTTCAATTAAATCTTGCTTTTTATAGTTCAACTCGCCCAATTGTTTTGAAAACTCATTTATAGCTTGTTCTTTATCCAGGATTTTATTAAATAGAGCCTTTATTTCTTTATCAGAGCCTTCTTTTACTCTCTTTATTCTCTCTAAATTTATTTTAATATTTTCAACTTTCTCTTCGATATCGATGATATCTTTCTCTAGTTTATCTTTATTTGCCCATAATAATTCATCGTTAA
>JBHLQA010000363.1:0-4017 GCA_048885285.1 Candidatus Odinarchaeota archaeon | reverse complement strand
ATTTAGGATAAATGTTTAAACTAAATCTATCTTAATAAAGTTTAAATAAATTTAATAAAAGCTATTTTTTTATATGTTTAGAAAAAGATCTTTATTTTTCAAGTAAAGTTTGTCATTTAATTCTTTTTCTACTTAATTTTCAGAAGTTTCTAATAGCTAGTATTAAAAATTATTTATAGTTATAGATATTAATTTATTTTGGAAAAAGTTTTACAATTACTTTCTCTCCCTTTTTTAATCCTTCTCGATTAGGGGGGATTTCAATTATTCCATCAGATGCTGTAAGAGAACTAATCACTCCAGAGCCTTTCAACTTAACAGGAATTGCGATAAATTCATTCTCACGTTTTTCCAATTTTACTCTTAAAAAATGAAACATGCCTAAACCCGTAACAGGAACATCTTTATCAATCCTAGCCACTATTTCAATTCTAGGATCTAAAACAGAACATCCTAACATTTTCCTAATGGCAGGTCCACTAATTTTTAGAAAAGTAATATATGCAGCACCAGGACTACCTGGAAGGCAAAAGATTAAAGATTTCTTTAAAAAGCCAATTAAAACGGGTGATCCCGGTCTCATTGCAATACCATGTGTCAGAATAGTTCCTGTTTCATGAATAATCTCAGGTAAATAATCTTTAGTACCAACAGAAGTACCTCCTGTAAAAATTATAATTTGGGAATCTTCTACCGATTCAATTAATTTGGCTTTAATAGCTTTTTTATCATCTTTTACAGTTTCAGCTCGAATGACATTTCCACCATAAAGATTTATTAAAGCCGATATCATTGGTGTGTTGGAACTATAAATTTTACCAGGAAGTAATGGTGTATCGGGTTCGATTAATTCATCTCCAGAAGAAAAAACACTTATTTTTGGTTTAGATCTTACTTTCACTTGATTAAATCCTAAGGAAATTAAAAGTGCTAGGTGTTCAGCTTTTAATTCGATACCTCCATTTAACGCCAATGCGTTTTTCTTTATATCCTCCCCTCTTTTTGATATATTTTTTCCTGGGGTTAGAGCATTGTAAATAGTAACAATATTTTCTCTAATTTCTGTATCTTCAATTTTGATAACAGCATCAGATCCTTTGGGTATTGGAGCGCCGGTAGAAATTCTAACAACTTCATCTTTATTTATTTTAAGATTAGAAGATTCACCGATTTCAATTGTTCCAATAAGTTTAACCTGTTTTGGATTTTTAAAAGATGCTCTAAATGAATCTTCAGCTTTAATTGCATATCCATCCATAGCTGCTCTATCAAAAGGGGGAATATCTATTTCACTAATAATATCCTCAGCTAGAATTCGGTTCAATGCTTTAGTAATTTCAATTTCCTCAGTCTGATTTAATTTTATTTTCTTAAGTAATTTCTCCATTGTATCTTCTAGATGTGCTAACTTTGAAAATCCAATCTTATGAAGTCTTTCCAAATCATTTCACTCTTTCTTATTAATTAAATATAGAATATGTCCTAACTCAGGAATTATTATATGTTCTAAAGCTAATTCTACTGCATTTGGAGAACCTGGGAGTAAAAAAATAACTTTTTTTTGGTTTTTTTTTTTTAATATACCTGCTGTTGCTCTCGATAGCATTGCGGAAGTACCAATCTCATTGTAAGAAAGATGTCTAAAGAGTTCTCCAAAACCATCAAATTTTTTTTCTAATCGAGGTTCTATAGTTTCATATGTTATGTCTTTTGATGATAATCCTGTACCACCACTAAAAATGATAGAATCAACTTTTTCATTTTTCATTAGTTTTGTCAAGGTCTTATTAATATGGATTTCTGAATCAGGTATAATCTCAGTATACTCTAATGAAATAATTAGGTTCCCATTCAATAGTTTTTTTATTTTAGGAATAGTTTTATCTGATGTTTTTATTTTTGATTTCATCTCAATAAATCTACTGGTACTTACTACTACGAGAGCTAAATTAATTGTTTTAGGGGCTTTATCTTTATGTTCATTAGGTACTGACATTTTATCTTTCATTTGAATCACACAATTTTTAGTTATATATTACCTTTTTAGAAGAAAAAGACTTCTCTTTTATCTCCTTTTTCTATAATTGATTCTAATTCATCTATTTCTATGTATCCATCTGCATAAAACATAGTGCTAATTGCTTCTGAACCTGTTTTTATAGGAAATATTTTATCAATTCCACTTTCTCTCTGAATTTTAACAGTTTTAAATTCATGACGTCCAATCGTACTATAAATCCGTTCTCCAGTTTCTATTATTCTAGAAAATTTATTTCTTAAAGGAAAACCTGATATCTTCCGTAAAAAGTTATCAATAAAAACATAAAAACAACTTAATGCCGAAGTTGGATATCCTGGCAAGATAAATAAAATCTTTTTTTTAAATTTTGCAAAAATTATTGGTTTTCCTGGTTTAATTTTTACTCCATGAACTAGAATTTCAATATCATTATATTCTTCCAACACTTTTGGACCTAAATCACCTTCACCTTTAGAGGTACCACCTGAAAGAATAACAATTTCACTCTGCTCTAGAGCATTATTTATAGCTGACTTTAAATCATTATACTCATCCTTTATGATACCCTGAAAAATTACTTGGACTCCTGTATTTTCAATCGCTTTTTTTAATACTATAGAATTAATATCATAGATCTTACCAATTTCTAATTCTTTTATATCATGACTCACTAATTCATTCCCAGTGCTAATAAGACTTATTATTGGCTTTTTATACACGGATACTTCTTTGATTCCACACGATGCTAATATACCAATTGTACTTAAATCAATTAACTTGTTCTTTTTAACTATAATATCTCCTTTTTTTACGTCATGTCCAATCTCAATGATATATGTTCCAGGAGTTATTGCGGTAGAAATTGATATTTTGGATTCTTTTTTATCGCTGAACTCCACCATTATAATGCCATTTGAATTTTCTGGTATAGCAGCTCCAGTTGCTACATAAGAACATTGACCTTTATGTAATTCTTTTTGAGGGATATCTCCAGCCTGAATTGTTTCTATCAATTCGAGTTCAATAAGATTATCTTCCTCAGCACCAAAAGTATCCTCTGCTATTACAGCATATCCATCCATTCGTGATTTTCTAAAATGAGGGACATTTATGGTACTAGTAATATCTCTTGAAATTATCCTATTGAAAGCTTCTTCTAGAGGTATAAGCTCTTCATCCTTAGTTAATTTCTCTATTGAATTTAGTATGTTTTTAAATTCATCTACACTAGTTGTTTTTAGAAATTTCATGAAAGAGTCATTCAATTTATAATTTTAATATCCTCAAAAATTATTAATTAATTGTCTATAGACCATTTTTAATGAATCCACTTAGATGTTCCATCAATAAAGTTTTCTTTTTTCCATACAGCAATTTCTTTTTTGTACATTTCTACTGCTTTACTAATAACCTCAAAACCTTCCTTTCTATGCTCTGAGGCTACGACAACATAAACCAAATCTTCAGAAAGGTTAAATTCACCCTTTAAATGAATAATTCTAATATCAATAATTCCTTGTTCTTTTTTCAATTTATCGCAAATAGTAAATATACTTTTATTTGCTAATTCATCATATGCATCAATTTTCATACTAATTACAGGTTTACCTTTAATTGAGCTATCTCTTACTATTCCAGTAAAAGTATGAATAGAACCCGCTTTTTTTATTTCAGGATTTGTTTTCATTGAATTAATTATATTGTTTAAGTTAATTTTTCCTTTTTGATATATCCCAGATTGACATTCTTTAATATTTATCATTTATATTTATCCTCCTGATACTGGTAATAAAAAAGCAATTCGATCATTATTATGTAATTTAACTAATGAAGGATTTTTCTCATGAATGGGTTGGTTATTTATTATAATCGAAATTAGATTGTGTATTTGTTGATTCTTTTTATCCCAAATTAAATTCTTTAGTTTTTCATTTTTAAACAATATATTTAGTAATTCTTTTAAGGTATCGCTCGACAACTCAAATTGTTCTTTCTCT
>JBHLQA010000362.1:0-4021 GCA_048885285.1 Candidatus Odinarchaeota archaeon | reverse complement strand
AGCAATACCCCGCACCAGTATATATTATTTGTAAATCATGTAAAAAGATTTCTACATTTTATGTTGATAGCCTTTTGAGAGTTTCTTATAAAGAGCTTGATAAAAAACCAGGTGGTATTAAAACTATTGAAACCGAATAAATTAATTGATTCTAATCTCAAGATTTTTTAAATTATCAAATTTATTGATTAATTTAATAAAAAATCTTTTCTTAATTTTTCTTAGTAATTATATATTCTGCTGTTATAAAACCTTAAAAATTAACTATTATGTCATTTGATTTAACTGATATTACTGGCATTGGAAAAACTACTGCAGATAAGATGAAAGCAGCAGGGATAGATAGCATTGAAAAATTAGTTAATGTTAAGCCTGAAGATTTAGTAAAGTTAAAAATTAAAGGTGTCGGAAAAGCAACAGCAGAAAAATATATTAAAAGTGCCTTGAAATTTCTTGAAGAAATAAAGTCTCAAAGTGTACCAAAATCTCAAACAAAAGTAATTTCTGAAGAAATAACTAAACCTAAAGCAAAACCTAAAAAAGACCCAAAACCAGAAACCTCTAATATTAAAGAATTAATAAAACAACAAGCGGAATGCAATATTGGATTAGTTGGTCATGTAGATCATGGTAAGACCACATTAGTAAAAGCTTTAACGGGAGATTGGACAGACCGTCATTCTGAAGAGCAAGAAAGAGGAATTTCAATAAAACTTGGCTATTCTAATGCTACAATTTTATATTGCCCTAGTTGCGATAACTATATCACATATTTTCTGGCAGAAAAGGCAAGAGAAAAAGGGCAACCCAGATTTACTTGCCCAAAATGCAAAAATCAATTAATATTTAAAAGAAATATCTCATTTGTTGATGCTCCTGGACATGAAATTTTAATGGCAACAATGTTAAGTGGTGCTTCATTAATGGATGGAGCCTGTCTATTAATATCTGCAGATGAGAGGTGTCCTCAACCACAAACTAGAGAACACTTAGAAGCACTCCATATTGCGGGAATACAGAATATCATTATTATACAAAACAAAATAGATGCGGTTTCAAAAGAACAAGCGCTTGAAAATTACCAAGAAATAAAAGAATTCATCAAGGATACAATTGCAGAAAATGCTCCAATTATTCCAATTTCAGCTGTATTTGGAGCAAATATTGATTTAGTATTAAGAGCATTTGAAGAAGTTATTCCATCACCAAAATTTTCTGAAGGTAAATTTCAATTTTTAATTGCAAGATCTTTTGATATTAATCGTCCAGGGAAAAGTATTGAAGATTTAAAAGGTGGTGTAATTGGTGGATCGGTCCTTCAAGGAATGATTAAAAAGGGTGATCAAATTGAAATTCGCCCTGGTTTAAGAATAAAAGATGAATATGTTCCTATTAAATCTACTATAGTAAGTATTAGTCAAGGGAATAATCTTTTAAATGTTGCAAAACCCGGAGGACTTATAGGCTTGGGTACTAATTTAGATCCTGCTTTAACTAAGGGTGACCATTTAATCGGGCATTTAGTTGGAAGACCAAATACTTTACCTGAAGTTCTTCATGAAATTCAGCTAAAAGTTAATCTTCTAGATAGAGTAATTGGTTCTGAACAAATGCTTAGAGTTCATTCACTTAAACATAATGAAAAACTATTACTCGTTGTTGGTACTGAAAAAACAGGTGGAACGGTTACTAAGTTACTAAAAGATAGTGTAATTATAAAACTCAATCCTCCAATATGTCCCCCAGAAAATTTTATTTATGCCATTTCAAGAATAATTAATAGACGTTATAGGTTAATAGGTTATGGAGAAGCTATAAATTAAATAAATAATTCGTTTTTAGGAAGAATAGCTCAAAAAAATTTCCCTTATCTTTCCTTTTATAAGTTTTAGTGAAGAATCTACTTGAATAAAAATATTATTCAATGATTTAATAATTTCTTCCCAAGCTTTTGGATCATTTGTCTTAGGAATAATTTGTTTAGTTTCATATAAAATAAGGGTGTTAGACACTTTAGCAAGAAAATGGAGCACAATTTCTTGATTTAAATTATTATTTAAGTTAAAATTATTCTTAATATCTTTAATTTCATAAAAGATCTCACTCATTATTTTGCGATCAAGAAAATTAATAAAATCATCAATATTATCACAAAAAATAACAATCAAGGTGAGTTATCGCGTTTTTTTATATTTTAAATAAAATATTACTCCTAATATGAGAATAATTCCATTTAAGGTTCCAAATATTATTATCCAGATTGGAAAATGGGGGTAGCTAGTATTAACATAATTAATAGAATTAATAGTTTTGCATGTAGATTCTTTTAGCAATAAACCACTTTTATATACTTTAATCGTATAATTCCCTGCTGGAACATATTTCAGTGAAACTTCTCCATTCTCATTGGTTTTTCCAAGAGCTATTGGTTGAGTCCAATTTCTAGAAATATATGTTCCATATTCTTTGCCATAATAAAAAACTTTTACTTCTGCTCCTATCAATGGCATTTTAATACTATCTGTGACAACAATTCTTAAGGTTTGAGTTGGTTTATATTCTATTATAGAAGGACAAGTCTCTCCTAAGATAAGATAGGGAATTTTAACCTTTATTCCTTCCCTTCCTGTTAAAGTTTTATTCAAAGAAAAAGGAGTAAAAGATCTTTCGAATAAAGTGTAGTTCCTAATAATTTGATTAATATAAATTGCAGGTTCATAAAATGATATATTTTTTAGATAGATTTTTTGAGGACCACTTATTAGTGAAGGTAAATAAATTCGCTCTCGTATATCTTGCTCTCCTATAAGACGATCTATTGCCCATGTTTCTCCTACTGGTTCGATAAATTTTAATCCAAATTGAGTTTTGAAATACAATGAAAAGCTACTGTTCTCTCCAGTAAAATCATCTGTTAAATATACATCAACAGAATTATCTGCCATCAAATGTTCCCCTATATCAACAGTTTCATTGTTTAATTCAAGAGTATGGTTACTTAATAAATTTTTATCAGGTGGATTTGCAGTTAAAGCAATATCAATATTCTGAGCTAAAATAGAATCGTCTGGAAACTCAGAAGATTCATTATATTTATAGCTATTCAGTTTAAATTTATAATTAAAATCTATAGTGAAATTTTGTTCTAAATGTAATATTTCTAAATTTTTTTTAGATATTTGGGTTATGCTCCAATCTACTATATTTAATGAATATTTCCAGATGAAATACATGGAAAAATTTGTATTCGGCCATTCTTGGAAATATTCTACATATTTAAATTTAATAAAACCATCATTATCTATGGTATAATTAGTCTCATCTTCCAATTCAAAAATATCACTGCCATTATTGACAAATAATTGTAATAACTCACATGGATCTAAACGAGGGTGATAAATTAAATATCCCTCCGTCAAATTATTATATTCAAAAGAAATACTTTCATTCAACTTTACTATTATTTTATCATTATCAATTATACTACTATCAATATTATCCACTATTGCAGAATCAATAGTTTCCATAAAGTTTAAAGCATAATCAGTATAATTCAAACTCTTCGAATTATAATCTTCGTAAAGTTGTGGATAAGTCGTATTAAATATGAAGTATCCTGGATCTAATTGACTAAAATCAATATTCTTTATTGTAATAGATCCAAGACTATATTTTTCTTCGGAAAGTGTTGCAGTTGCATTATAATCCTCTATTGAAAAATCATTCAATTGAAGAGATGATTCATAAAATTGTACATTCGATTTAGATTTTAAGCAACTAAAAACAATTGGACTTAGTATAAAAGATATCATAACTATGACTAAAAAGAATTTTAAAATAATACTGTTATAAGTCTTTTTTTTACCAAGCATTATAAATGAGAATTTTTAGTGTATTTAGAACAGAAAATTTAATTAAATTAAATAAATTTACTATAGGTTTTTAATATTAACATAAAAGCCTTAAAAACCTATTTAAAATCGGAATATTTATAATTATGGAATTTATTTGAGACTTATTA
>JBHLQA010000361.1:0-4030 GCA_048885285.1 Candidatus Odinarchaeota archaeon | reverse complement strand
TGATAATGTTGAAGAAGGAATTCATTTGTATATAAGTGATTACAACAATATTACAGAGAATAGAATATACAATAATATTCAATATGGGATACACATTTCGAATAGTGATTACAATAAATTCTTTAAAAATAACCTAACTGAAAATCTAGATGGTTTTTTTGTTGAATATAGTGATTACAATAATATTACAGAGAATAGAATATACAATAATACTCAACATGGCTTATATTTAAGACATAACTGTGATAGGAACACGATCATAGGAAACATCATCTTAGAAAACTTGGATGGCATTCGGCTTTTAAATTGTACTTATAATGATATTTTAGGGAATGATGTGAATTTTAACACTGATTATGGTATTTTTTTACTAGATTCAGACTATAACGACATAATGGATAATACAAATTCCATTATAAACAATAGTATTTGTGGAATTTATCTAAATAATAGTGATTATAACAGTATTATAGGGAATACTATTATTAATAGTTCTATTGGAATATCTTTAAACTATTCTAATTATAATACCGTCCTAAATAATACTATCATTAATTGTGGTATTATGATTCAAAATAATGGCTATGGAAACATTTTTACTCAAGGAAATAGCGATGATGGTGGGGATGATGGTGGCGATGATGGTGACGATGATGGTGGCGATGATGGTGGCGATGATGGTGGCGATGATGGTGGGGATGATGGTGGCGATGATGATGGAACTGGAGAGAATGGAAGTCCTGAAAATGGGAATATTATGCTATTATTATTATTAATAGTTGCATTATTAGGTTCAAGTTCAATGATAAGTTTAATAGTAGTTAAGAAATATAAGGGTGGAAAGGTTAGTCCTCCAAAAGTTTCATACGGTTATGAAGAAAAAAACCTAATGATAGCTTCTGAGACTAAGGATCTTTCTGAAAGGAGGGTAATAGCCGAAGATTTAGGAAAAGCTGCGATGAAAGCTGGAGACATTTTAAAAGCTTTAGAATTATTTAAGGAATGTAAAGAAATTTCCAACGAACTTTTTAAGACTGGAGCAACCGATGAAGCTGCAAATATAAAACATTATACAACTTTAATAGAAGATGCGAAATCAAAAACTAATGTTGGTGTATTATCCATCTCATGTATTAATCAATTAGTTTCGGATCATGGCAATAAGACTGGTTGTTGGTACTATGTAAATCCTCAAATATATCCAAACAGTGAAAAACATACTGATGGTTTAATCTTAAATGAAAAAGGATTTTTACAGCAACGACTAACAAATCCTATTGATGGACAAGAATTATCTCGTGAATTTGAGATTACTCCAGAACAAATTGAATATATTAAAGCTATTCAATTTATTTTTGTAAACGATATAACGGAAGAAGTAATTATTGATTTATGTGAAAAGTATCAAACCATCGATACTCTGCTTATTATTGTTTCCTTCAATTGGTCTATCTATCACTACGGAGGATCTTTTGAACCCCCTCGAGATTATAGAATTAAATTTTGGGATAATGTAAAAGTAATCAACACTGATCTATTTACTAGATTTTTGGGATTAAAAGATCTCAATAAAAAGATATTAGAAGAAATCATTAAGCTCAGTAACAAATTTGATGTCAAAACTTTACAAACCATTTTTGATTCCAATGAGGCTATTATTCATGATACAGATGATTTAAAAGATGATCTCATAGGAAAGGGATTAATTTCATCAGATTTTGGGGAGTTTTTTGACTTTTCAGGATAATATTTCTTGCAATACCCTTTAGTCGAACAACCTTTCCATTCTTATTTCTGTTGGAATTTTAACTCTTTTTCATCAAAATCCTCCAATAAATCATTACCTTTTAGAGAATTGTCTAACCGATCGGTTACCTCGTCAATAGTCTCTATATTCTCAAAATTTCTAATATTATTAATAGGAATATTAAGCATTAGGAATTTACATTCTCTCCATTTATATATATAATCATATATTGTATGGATGGTTTTGTATGGATTACTATAAAGTAAAGCAAGATTTTTATAAGGATACCGATGAGGCTTATTTTAGTCCTTAGATATTAGATTTGTTATTTTTTTTTAAGATTACATTTTAATATTTTTAAGCAAAGATATTATATTCGAAGGGAGTATAATGCGGTGGGACCATAGGTTATCCATCAATGCTTTTAAAGTAAGTTCCTTCAAATATAGAGAAATTGTAAAATTTAGTATTTTTTCTTTTTTTCTTTTTTATTGTATTAATTGCTAAATAGATTTTTACTTTTACTATCATATATATACTATTAAACTAAGATCGAAAATTTTAGATTAGTAGGTACTTATAATGGAACTGGACCCTGATTTTATAAAAGAAAATTTAAATCAAATAGGAAGGAAGGAAGGTTTAACGTTTTTAAAAGAATGGATTGATAATTCAAGCGATATTGTTTTACGTCAGAAAGCATTGAAAAACTATGGTTTACTCGAAGAAGGCAAAAATTTCAAATTTTTTGAACAGCTATTTCTATCAGATGAAAATCTTCAAATTAGATTGATTGCTGGACAAATATTAAAAGAAAAATATTCGAGTAATAAGAAGTTAATTCCATTATTGGAATTTATCTTGAAAGAAGTTGATAATATTGAATTGCAGCTTTTTGCTGTAAGATCCTTAAATTTATTAGATAGTGCAAAAGCACGAAAAACAGTAGTAGAATTTCTTAAGAAATTAATTAAAAATGAATTTAGTAGTAAATTAAGTAAGGATTTACAAGAGATATATGAATTTAGACCAACAAATTCTATCCCTGAAGCGTCCCTTAGTATATGTATTAATTTAATGTTGAAAAACTTTTATTTGAAGAAATGTGGATACCATATTACATTAAAGGGTGGAAAGATATTCTCTTTAAATTGTGAGAGTTCAAATTTAAATAAAGTCTCAAATATTTTAGGTCTAAACCATTTGGATGATTTAGAACATCTTCAGTTAGCACGGAATAAACTTGAAAGTATAGAAGGAATCCAAATCTTAACAAAATTAAGAACTTTGGATTTATCTTATAATAAATTAGAAAAAGTTGAAAATTTAGAGGATTTAATCAATTTAGAAGAATTAATTATATCAAATAACAAAATTCGGAGAATTAATAACTTAGATACTCTACATCATTTAAAAAAATTATTTTTAAATCATAATCAAATAGAAGAAATTGATAACTTATCAAATTTAGTAAATTTAGAAGATTTAAATTTAAGTCATAATCAAATTTCAGAAATTAAAAATCTAGAATGTTTGGAGCAATTAAACAGATTAAATCTTTCTTATAATCAAATTGAGAAGATGAAAGGTCTTAATAATTTGCAAAGTTTGATGTGGTTATATCTTAATAATAATAAAATCTCTCAAATTAGTGGTTTATTAAATCTTCATCAGCTTAAAGGTTTATCTCTCTCAAATAATTTAATATCCAATATCGAATCCCTTGAAAATCAAGTGAACTTAAAAAAGCTGGAATTATCAAATAATAATATAAATAAAGTTAAAGGATTAAGTTCACTAGATAATCTACAAGAATTATATTTGGATAACAATAGTATAGAGGAATTAGAGGGATTTGAAGGTTTAGGTAATTTAATTATTTTATATATAGGACGAAATTATATATCAAAATTTAACAATGAGAGCATAAAATGCTTGAAAAACCTTAACTTTTTATTTTTAAATGAAAATCCTTTAGATAAAGAAAGTTGGGATTATTTTAAAAAGAGATTTAAATTTCCTTGATTTTTATCCTTAGAGATTCATATTATAATTCAGAAGGAAATGATCTTCTTAATCTCTATCAATATTAAATAAGATATGAAGATCTAAGAATGATCATTAAGATAGTCATCGATCCATAATTCCATTAAAATTTCATCAATATAGTGGGAATCCATTAGAAATTGCTTTTTTCTTACACCTACGACTCTAAAACCTATCTTTTTGAAAAGGTGGAGTGCTCTTTCGTTAGTTGAAAAACTGCTGAGAATAACTTTTTCT
>JBHLQA010000360.1:0-4032 GCA_048885285.1 Candidatus Odinarchaeota archaeon | reverse complement strand
TGGTATGCTATTACCGCCTCCCACAGCATAATTCTGATAAGCAATTAATAATTGAGCTCCTTCCTCAACTCTAACAGGATTGATCTCAGAGTCCCAACTATGATTAAATAAGGCAACATTATTACCTGAAGATATAGCATGATTTAATTTAGAAATTGGCGTCTTTTTATCAATCTCAGGAAGATCTATTTGATAAAAACGATTTTCTGGTTCGCTAAATAATTCAAATCGATGGTGCCAATGCTCAAAGTAGCTCTCTAATACCTCAATATCCCATTGTCCTTTCTTATAAATATTCGCCCAAGTATTTTTGTCTTTAGGACCGAAATTACGATGAAGGATAGCCAATAATAAACGATAAATAGAAATGCTAATCAAGGGATTTTCAGAGGTTATTTCCAAAATGTCTGAGGGATTAAATAAAATTTCCTTGATACTCAACAATTTAAACTCATTGGAAACTGTTTTACAAGGAATCCAAGGATTATCTAATAAATTGAAAGATATATTTTCAGTCATTTTAATATGTACCTTTTTTTTTCTTTTCTAAATACAATCCTAATTGTCTATCAAAGATTATATTATATTTATCTGTTTGGACAAAATATTGATTTGAATCATCCTTTTCAAGGTTAACTGGATAAATATGATAAGTTAGTCTATTTTTTTTCCATGCAAAAGGGATAATATGTCCTCTCTCGGAAAAATAATTAACGATATCATAATTCGAAATGTTTACACTATAGTCGAGGATGGTCTTAGCGACATTCCTATCAGGTACTTCCTTTATATCTATTTCTATAGTTTTTTCCTGATCCACATAAACTTTATCCTTCTCTTGAAATAAACCTAACAAGGTCACGGTAGGATTTGTAATTCGAGTAAGTGAGTGCAGCGATTCTTGGGCTTCCTTAGAGTTTTCCTCTAAATAGACTGAGAAGTCTTGGAAAAAATCCTCATCAGCAGGATCTGGTATAATTCTATACTCTGCAGATATAAATTTATCTCTATCTTTACTCTTTTGCTTAGCTTGTTCTGAAGTAAGTATATTTTTCCAAACCTCATATTCTTTCTGTTTATTATCCAAAATTTCATTTTTTTCATCATAAACTAGTTCTATAGTTCTCTGTAAATCATCAGGAATTGAAATGGTTTTTATATCTTTCATATATAAATATGTTTTAAGCAAAATATATTTTGAATAGACAGAATAACTAATTTTCGGGATTCCGCTACTAGTTAATTCTGGTTTAAAAATCCAAAATAGGGGGCGATTAAGCTTAGGTGGACGTATAATTTCCCTACCTTCTTGATCTCTAAGATGGCGATGTAGACGACCCATTCTCTGAAATATAAGATCAATTGGACAAAGTTCACTAATCATAAGATCAAAATCCAGATCCAGACTTTGCTCAATAATTTGGGTTGATATTAAAATTCGAGTTTGCTGTGTGTGATCTCCATATTCTCTCCCAAATTTTTTGAGTACATCATTTTCGATTTCTTGTCGACGATGGTAAGGAAATCTCGAATGTAAGAGTATTATTTCAATTTTATTCTCTTTAAAAATTTCCAAATCTTCATATAAATCTTGCGCATTTTTTATAGTATTACATATTATTGCTAGTCGCCCGCCCTCGGTTAAAATATCTTTGATAGTATCTGCAAGAGCTGATTTTTCCACCCAATCTATTAGAACACTATTTTCTTTTTGTTTTTTAATCTGCACATCAAAAGTTTCAGTTATTATTTTAGCAGGACTGCAAAAGGTAATTCGAGGGTATGGCTTCACCTCCCAATCCTCATTACCATCATAAAATGTTTTTAATAAAGCTTTTTGCTTATAGGAAGGAAGGGTTGCGGATAAGAGAATTACATTACTGCCTAAGAGTTTCAGCCATTTAAGCAAGGTTTCCAAGATAGTAGACATATAGATATCATAGGAATGTACTTCGTCAATGATTATAGTTTTTCCCGCTAATCCAAACAAACGGATGAAAAAGTGTTTAAGAGGGAGCACTGATAATAAAATTTGATCAATAGTCCCCACTCCAAACGGAGATATTAGTCCTCTTTTCCGGTAGGTGAACCATTCATCTGCTACAATATTAGATTCTTCTTCAAAATTTTGGCTATTTGTTATTAATTCTTGATATTTATCCGATAAGACTGCTTTTCCATGTAAAAGATGTAAATTAGTGTGACTGCCATGTTTAGTCTTAGATAGAAATTTTTGTATTCGTTCAAACATTTGATTAGCTGTCGCTTGTGTAGGGAGTGCTACATAAGCGCCATTTTGATTAAAATATCTTTCTAAATAATATTGTATATAAAAAGCTACTTCTGTTTTTCCCTCTCCCATAGGAGCTTCTATGATTATTAAACTGGGTGATATAATTTCATTTTTCATTTCTACTATTGTTGTTTGCAGAGGTCTTAGATCGGAGAACTCGAATATTTTTTCAAATGAGAATAATAAATCTGATTGATTTTGTACGCTTTGCCATTGTACCCATCCTATTTTTTTTAATGCTTTTTTTGCTCTTTGGATACTCAATGTAAAATATTTCTTTGTTAAGTCTGAATCTGTTTCAAATTCATTAAAGAAATCAAAGAGATTTTCATTGGAAGCAATCCAATCTGCTATAGAAATTAATCCTGATAGATATACCAGCAAAGCACCTTGCTTCTCTCTTGATAAAGTACTGGGTTTCATGGTGAGTTCTTTTACATCTTGAAAACCACAAAAATTAAGCACTAATCTAAAAATCTCTAATTGTATAGCTCTCCAGTTAGGACCTCCCAAATATTCAGGGATTAATTCTCTAAATTGGCGGATTTTTGGATACCGTCCATGGTGTCCGCCTATGACATACTTAATTTTATTGATTAAAGGATTTTCAAACTGCTCATCCTCAAAAATTTGAGTAAATAATTCACCAGAAAGGATGCTATGATAAATCTTTGGAACAAAAAAGCAGTGCAATCCATACTGTTCTAAATTAGAGGAAACCTCAGGTATTTTAGCTTGAAAGATGGGAGTTGCCTTACCTAAATCATGGAGCCCTGCAATCCACATTATAGTATTTTTTGTTGAGACTTGATTCATAGAAAATAGGTTCATTAGTAAACGCTTTATTGATTTTGATAAGATCTGATCCCATAGTACTCCTACAACTGCAGCGGTGTCGATAAGATGACAAATTAGTGGATGATAAACTAATATATTCTGCTCATTGGATGGAAGTTTTTTAGTTTTCCCCCAGATATATTTTATTGCATTCACGTTTAGTAATCTTATTTATTTATAATTTTTATCTTCTGTCTGTTAAAAATAAATTCTTTCCTTATATAAACATCTATTTGAATCACAAAGTGATTTGTATTATATATATACTTTTCCATATTCACATTGATAGATTAATATTTATAATTACCCTTCAATATATAAATATTATAAAGACTTATTATAACACAGAGGATTTCAATAAAAAATAATGAATGATTAATGCATAGAGTTATGAATTTTAGTGAACAGATATGTCTTATAGTTTTAGTCGGTCACCATCCAAATCGACTTAAGTTATCCATTGATAAAGAGACCTTTGAAAAAATAATTTTTATAAAAGAAAAGGAAAAAATTTCGGGATTTGAGTATAAGTCAGAAGTGCTTAAAGAATTAACAAAGTATTATCAAGATCAATTAATTCTTACCGAAATAATAGAATTTAGTTTTACTGAACAGACTAAACCTATCGCAGAATTAACTTATACAATTTGTAGGCAAAAAATGCAGGGGTATAAAAAAGTTTTGGTAAATATATCAGGAGGATTAAGGTATATGGTAATTTGGTTATATATTGCATGTACAATAACTAATACTGAAATCATTCATGGCGACTTCAAGTATAAAGAAAATGTAGAAGTAGGTATTACCCGAAACATGAACTTAGTAAGGCTTTCATTAAATACACCCACTATAATGCAATTCGAATTTTTATTTTATCAGATCTTTCAGTGCCTTTTCAACAT
>JBHLQA010000359.1:0-4070 GCA_048885285.1 Candidatus Odinarchaeota archaeon | reverse complement strand
TGCTGTTGATGCTGTGAATTTAGCAACTAAATGGATGGAGGTTTAAATAAAAATGAAAATAGAAGAAAAGTATGAAGAGAGGATCCAAAGGGTTAAGGACGCTATAGCATTAAAAGAACCAGACCGTGTTCCAATAACTCCTTTCGCAGATGTATTTTTCGCAGCACTCCAAGTGGGAATGACACATAAAGACGTTATGTATAAGGGTAGAAAGGTAGGTAAGGCATCTCTAAAAGTTTTTAGCCGATATGATTGGGATCTTTACCCTTATATACCATCTGCTGGTATGGGAGGAATTTTTGATCTTGTTGGAAATAGAACTATGAAATGGGCTGGAGCGGCTGATCCAGAATTTCGCTTAGGAGATCATCAACCATTTCAGATCATAGAAAAAACATGGATGGCTGCTGAAGAATATGAAGATTTAATAGGAGATTTAACTGGTTATTTAATTCGCAACATCGTACCGCGCCACAATGCAACTCTAGGAGCTTTTCAATCATTTCCCCCTGCCACTTTACTCGCTACTAATTATTCAGGACTGGGAGCTATTATGTTTTTTATGAATAAAGACGTAAAAAAAATGATTAAAACTTTGAAAAAGTCGCTACTAAAAATGATAGGAACATTTCTTGGCACGAGAAAATATAATAATGGGATGAAAAAAAAGGGGAATCCCATTGCTGGAAGTGGTATTTTCGCAGCAGCACCGTTTGATATGGCTTCAGCTTATTTAAGAGGCATGCGCGGAATTATGTTAGACATGTATAGAAATCCCGAGGAATTAAAAAAAGTATGTGATCTGCTAGCGAAAGCCCAATTGGATTCTCTAGATGCGTTAAGTGCGTTAAATGCTATGCCTGGAGCATCAGATGATAATACGATTTCACTATCTTTTGTGGGCTTAAATCGAGGTGCTGACGGATTTATGAATAACGATCAATTTGAGGAGTTTTATTGGCCCGGACTTACCAAAACCATGGAGGGTATGATCGCCAGTGGAATAACTCCAATGCCATTTTTCGAAGGGAGATATAACGATCGGTTGGAATTTTTAGCGGAATTCGCGAAAAAACACAAAGGAAAACTTGTATACTGGTTTCAAGATACGGACATTATCAAAGTTAAGGAGATGATGGGAGACTACGTATGTATAAGAGGTAATGTCCCCGCTTCTCTATTGATCGGAGGCCCACCCAAAGCCGTTGATGAATATGTAAAAAAAAGCATAGAAGGGTGCATGGAAGGGGGAGGATATCTCGTCGATGGTGCTGTCTCTGGTATCCCAAACGAATCTAGACACGAAAATGTGCAAGCTATGACTGACGCTGTTCATAAATATGGAGTTTATCGAAAATAAAACTAAAAACTTTTCCTTCTTTTTTATATATTGAAATTACAACGTCAACATTTATCAAATAAGTATGTTTTTTAATAATGATAGTCACATAATCATTGATTTTGAACCTATCTCAAGAAGAGTAGCAATGGAGGATTTAGGTAAGAATTTGTATCAAATCCTTACCGATATTGATGTCAAAATCAGATCTGAATGTGGTGGTTTGGGTACATGTGGAAAATGTCAATGCATTATCCAAAATGGTTCTCAATTCCTCAATCAGCCTACTGAATCAGAAATAAAACTACTAAGGGAGAGTAGAATAAATGAGGGATGGAGGTTGGCATGCCAAACATATATAAATAGGAATCTATCTAACGAAATTATAGAAAAAGATTCTTCACTGATAAAAGTTTATTTACCCGAGAAATTATTAATAGAGGATTTCAAAATTTTAACGGCAGGATTGGACAAAGGAGTTAACTTTAATCCCGCTATTAAAAAATTCTATGTTGAATTAGAAGAACCATCACTTACAAATCCCATTGCAGATATGGAAAGGATTACTGGATATTTTGAAAATCATCAAAATGATTATATGCTTAATTTACCGCTCGAAATAGAATATGAACAACTCCATAAATTACCCCAAATATTAAGAGAAAATGAATCAAAATTAACTCTAACAATTTGGGACCATAAAAAAATTATAGATATTGAACCTCTTGATTCAGTAAAGCAAAACTTTGGAATAGCATTTGATATCGGGACAACCACTATCGTCGGATATTTGATTAATCTTTCCGAAAATAAAATATATTCAGTAAAATCTAAATTAAATCCCCAAACTGCTTTAGGAGAAGATGTAATAACAAGAATAACCTACATGAAAGATAATGAATTTGGACTCGAAAAACTTAATGCTATGGTTATCGATGCATTAAATGAAATTATTTATAAAACATGCGAAGAAGCAAAGATCTCCTCCTCTCAAATTTATGAGGCAACAGTAGTTGGTAACTCAGTGATGCATCACCTCTTTTTAGGGATAAGCCCTATTTCGATAGGGTTAAGCCCCTATGTACCGGTAGTGCAAAGAGGGTTGAATTTCTCTGCTCATAATCTTCGATTAGATATTTCAAAGAGTGGTAATGTTTATACACTACCATTAATCGCTGGATTTGTTGGTGCTGATACAGTTGGAGTTATTATTTCTTCAGAGATTGATAAGGAAGAACCTTTAACTTTGGCAATCGACATTGGGACGAATGGTGAAATTATAGTTGGAAATAAAAATACTTTAGTCACAGGTTCATGTGCAGCTGGTTCAGCACTAGAGGGAGCTCATATTAAGCATGGAATGAGAGCAGCGGCTGGATCTATCGATTCCCTCAAAATTAATCCAAACACTTTCCAAGTTAAATATACTACTATCAAAAACAAAAAACCTATTGGAATTTGTGGTTCTGGGTTAATTGATGCTATAGCAGAAATGTTAAAAGCAAAAGTTCTAAATAGAAATGGAAGCTTCAATAAAGATAATTTTGATCACGAGCGTTTTATTGAAATAAATGGAACTAAGGAATTCATTATCGCTTTTGATGAGGAAACTCCACACAATTCGCATATAACTTTATCACAAACGGATATTCGACAAATACAAATGGCTAAGGGAGCATTCTATTCTGCAAATAGATTGATATTAGAGCATTTGAATAATAAATCTACAACTAACTCCTTTGCGATTGAACAAGTCTTTTTAGCAGGAGCATTCGGGAATTATATAAATAAAGAAAACGCAAAATTTATCGGCATGATTCCAGATATCGAGTCAAAAGACATTTTTCAAATTGGAAATGCCGCTGGGATTGGTGCCCAACATTGTCTAAGAAATAAAAACCTACGAGATAAGGCACAATTACTTATAAAAGATATTGAATATATCGAAATAGCAACTAAACAAAATTTCCAAATGGAATACGCTAAAGCGATGTATTTTCCAAATATGGATTTAGACTTATTTCCAAGTTTAACTATCTATCAAGATATCCCAAAAAGATAAATTATTCTAAATCTTTAAAGATCTCCTATTATTTGAAACTATATTTAAAGTAATCAAAGAAGTTACCTTTAACGATTACCGTTGAAGATTATGTCAACAATGAAAAAATCTTTTATCCCCAAAAAAACTTGATACAACCAATACACCTTTGGTAAATGCACAGTTTGGAATGCTTGCATATTATGCGCCTTGGGGAGATGTCGTAATGTTTTATGATAGTTTTGGTTCTGTAGGCGTTTTATATGAATTGGGGAATATCATATCAGGTGGTGAGCATATCAAAAACATGTCAGGTACAATAGAGAACAAGAAAGTGACAAATAGGGGAAAAAATTGAACACAGTAAAAGGAAATAAAAGTATTATATGTAATATCTCCTATTCAAATATTTCCATAAAATGATTTTATTTAGAAACTCTTGATAGCTCTAGTTAACACTATTGCATGTTTTGAATTGAGCAGTAATTCTGCGGCTTTTTTAACAGTCTCTTTTTCTGTTGGTTTTAATACATCCATTTTCTGGTTAATTATTAATATCTATTTTTTAAAGGGTATTAGTTCTAATAAAATTATTTGAAATATTCAATTTGACGCTATATTTTGATCATTCTTAATTATCAATTTTAAGCATGTTTTTTAAGTTCTGATCAGAAAGAAAATGAGAAATAT
>JBHLQA010000358.1:0-4076 GCA_048885285.1 Candidatus Odinarchaeota archaeon | reverse complement strand
AGAGATATAGTACTCATTTTCAGAAAGTTGGAACAGATGAGGCATATTTAGAATTAACAGAGATTACTCAAGATTATAATAAAGCCTATGAAATCGCAAATAGCATCCAAAAAGAGATTTTTAATAAAATAGGCATAACCATTTCAATTGGCATTGCTCCAACTAAATCTTTGGCTAAAATTGCTTCTGATGAAAATAAACCTAATGGGATTACAATTGTAAAACCCGAGAAAATTTTTGACTTTTTAAAAGAAAAAGATATTACTCGTATTCCAGGTATTGGTAAAAAAACTAAAATCTACTATATTAAAAAGGGAATAAGAAAAATTGGTGATATTATAAATACTTCTTTACCTAGGATGATAAAATTGTTTGGTAAACATGGAAGGTGGATTTGGAATGTTTCAAACGGTTTAGATAATCGTAAAGTTGAGGAATTTCATGAAGAACGGAAATCAATCAGTGCAGAAAGAACTTTTTTCTCAGATACAGATGAGTTTAATGAAATTCTATCTAAATTCGAAGACATTAATAAAAAAATTCATAAATCAATACTGAAGCACCATATTACATATAAAACCATTACCTTAAAAATTAGATTTGAAGATTTTATAACTTATACTCGTTCTAGAACACTGCCTTTTCATATTCATGATGAAAAATATGTTTTAAAGATTATATTGGAATTATTCAAAGAATTTTCAAATGAAAAAAGAAAAGGTCGATTAGTAGGCATAAAATTATCAAATTTAGAAAGAAATCAAAAGGTTAGACAAACAAGTTTAATACGTTTTGCGTATGCATAATTCATTACCGTCATTCAGAGAGATTTTTTTATAATTAATTGCGAATTCAAATTTAGGATGTAGCTTTTACTCCCACTTTTTCAGAAGGGGTATCACGGGAAAATGTTTAAAAATTTTGGTGTTAAGAGATAAAGGAATTATAGAATTTATAGAGATTCATAAGTGGGAAATGATTTATAATAATGAGTGTCCTATACCATTATAAGACAAAAACTAAAGGAATATAAAAATTGCCTTCTAATAGAGAGATTGAAGTTGATGAGTATATTCAAGCAATTAATACTCTAAAACAAAAGATAAATGCCAATTTTATAAATAATAGAAAAATGGATTTAGAAAGAATAAAAAAGTTAAAGGAAATCTTTCCTCATAGGGATGAAGTAATAGAATTCATGTCTCAAATATTATATGATTTTTCTCAGATAAATAATATGGTGAGAAGAAATTCTAGTACTCAAGATAAACAGTTCCAACAATTAACTTATATCCTTGCCTTAAATATCTCTGATATCGTTATGTATTTCGAAAGTATAGAATTAATTCTTGAGGAATATCTTGATACACATAATATACCCTTTGGATTCTATAGATTTAAAAATATAAACACCTTTAACCTCATTCAAGTTCAAATAAGTAAATCTGTTGAAGAGAATGGGTTCGATAGTGAACTTGTTTTAGGATTTTTAGAAGATAGAGTTATGAGTAACAGTCCGATTGTGAGAGCTTCAGCAATAAAAGCCCTTATCAGTAATTATCCTATAAGATCCCTTTCAAAACTACATTTATGGGTAGATAAGGAAGTATCAACTTCCGTAGTTAGGAGTGTATGGAAGGATTTAGAAAAATCTAAGAATGAAGAGCATCATCAACTATTAAATAGATTACTTCAAAAAATTTCAAAATGTTGTTATAATATAAATACTGAGGAACTTAAATTCTTATTAGATTGGAACGAAGAACAATTTGATTTTCTATTCCCATGTCTAGACTTTCAAATGCATATATCTTATGAAGATATATTGAAGAAATACCCTCCAACTATTCATGTCGAAAAAGGTGAATATGGTTCAATATCTACTGATGGTACTTATTATCCAACAACATTTCATTATAAATATCTCAAATCGATTCATTTAGAAGAAGGAATAGTAGAAATTACGATATATAGAGGTCACATCTCTGGTCTAATCTTAAGACATGTTACTAAAATTCCAGAAACTATTGGATTTCTCACAAAACTTAAATATCTATCTATAGAAGATAGTGAAAACCTAACTGAACTTCCTGCCTTATTAGAAAATCTTACTAATATAAGATACTTATATTTCTTTAATACAGGATTAAAAAAAATACCTGATTCTTTAGCAAAACTCCCAAAATTAAGATATTTAGGTTTAGAAGGTATTGAAATACATAATCTACCAGATTGGGTTAAAATAAAAGTTCTTAAGCACTATTTAAGGAAATATCTTAAGGAAGGAGTCAATGAAAATGACGCTTATGTCTTAGGGCTTCTAGAAATTTTGCGCGGTTATCCTCTTAATAATGTAAAAAAAGATGCTATCAAATTTTATATTGATGAGTTAGAAGATATGTATGAGGAGGCGGATATTGATAAATATATTGATGAGTATCTAGGTGCGATGATGTATTATGATTATTATAGAATCAATAATATGGGTTATATTACAAGTATTGAGTCTTTTTCTAATATTCGATTCATTCCAGAAGAAATAGAGAAATTAGAATTGCTTAAAAGACTGCACATTTTCTCCACATTACCTGTTATTATACCTAAATCTATTGAACCGTTTTTAAACTCTTTAGAACATTTTTATGTAGGAAACGAACCTTATTGATAAGTGTGTGAAGGAAAAGAATATTTATTTGATAGAAAAAAAATAATATTATTGATTTTTTTAGAATTTGATTCTTATTCAGATAATATCTTTTCTTTTATGCTATTTTCCATGAAATTTTCATTGAAATCAAACGCTGAATATACATTTTCATTTTCTAGATGAAAAATATGTTTTAAAGATTATATTGGAATTATTTAAAGAATTTTCGAATGAGAAAAAAAAGTAAGATTAGTAGGGATAAAATTATCAAATTTAGAAAGAAATCAAAGAGTTAGGCAAGCAAGTTTAATACCATTTACGTATGCATGAATCATTACGATTAATTAGAGAGATTTTCTTTAATTAATTCCAGTATTTTCTTTTGAAATATTCCATTTGAAGCAATAATTCCTGGTTTTGTCCATAAACATTTTCTTTCGCTAAATTTTAATCGTTCACCATTCAAGTCTGTTACTCTACCACCTGCTTCCCTCACCAGTAAATCTCCAGGCATAAAATCCCAACTAAATGATTTATTTGGATCTAGAGGTTTAATATATAAATCGGCGGTACCATCAGCTACCATACAAAATTTTGCCATACTGTCTATTTGAATGTAGTTCTTTATACCAATTTTTTTAGCAAAATCGAGAACCCAAGGTTGATCATAATGTAATGAATGACATAATCGAATATTGTTAATATTTTCATTTTGATTTACTCTAATCGGATTAAAATTCTTGTTATTATACGAAATTCGAGATCCTTGACCTTCCTCCGCTGCAAATATAGCTAATGGGTAATTGTTATAATCTGGTACGGCAATAGCACATACTTTAGGGATTGAGTTTATCATAAATCCAAGTCCTATAGCATAATACAATCCCTTTTGATATCCCATTGTACCATCAATCGGATCTATTGTCCATTGACGTTCTGAAGATTTGCCTTTATACTTAATATTTCCTTTATAATTATCGATTTTATCAATATCAATTTCTTCAAAACATTGTTTTATCATATTTTCAGCTTTCAAATCGATAAATTCAGTATTTTCTTCTTCAGCTATGATCTGGTCATCTTGAAAGAATTCTCTTATCTGAGAAACGAGATATAACTGAGACGCAAAATCTGCTATTGTTACGGGCGATTGATCATCCTTTTTAAATGATAAAGATTGAACTCCTTTTTTTCTAAACCATTGAGTGATAAGTGCTGCGTTTCTAACCATATCAATTGCGAACTTTAGCTCTCTGTTATAAAGAGACATAATATTTTTTTAAATGTACATTTAAATCTAAAAATTTTTATCTAATTTATTATAAAAAATTTATTAATCTACCGAATTATTGCTTTTATTTCAAGTATATAATTTTCTAAAGAAAACTTTGATGCTTTTATAAGATCTTTCTGTTCTGACTTTTTCATT
>JBHLQA010000357.1:0-4113 GCA_048885285.1 Candidatus Odinarchaeota archaeon | reverse complement strand
AAGCAATAATTTATTACTATTACATCGAACATAAATTAATAGTATATAGTATACTTAATTTTAACTTATACGTTTAAATCTACGAATAATGAAGTGTTATTTTTGTATATTAAGAATACTTCTCAACTTTTACCAAAAGATTTGAATATAAAACAATTAAGATTGAGAAAAATTGGGCTTCAAATACTTGAGCAAATAATTCAACTAGTAAAACCTAAATATCTAATGGGAAAATCGGTAAAAATCCAAAAAGGTAAATTATACATTCAAAATGATGAGTATGATTTGCATAAATATAAAAAAATCTATATTATCGGTGGCGGTAAGGCAACGGCAGAAATGGCATTAGCACTTGAAAGCTATTTTATAGAATTGAAAGATATTGATTATGAGGGAATTATAAATATACCTATAAGTGCCCAAAAGCAAGAAAATTATAAAAAAAGCAAAATTAATTTTAACTTTGCTTCTCATCCTATTCCAAATGAGAATGGTCTTAATGGAACAATGTCTATGATGGAAAAAGTAGAAAGGGCAACCGAAACAGATTTAATTTTTTGTTTATTATCAGGAGGAGGTTCATCTTTACTTCCATTGCCAAAAGAGGGCATTAAATTTGAAGATTTACAAAAAATTAATGATTTACTCTTATCTTCTGGAGCATCGATTCATGAAATTAACGTAATTAGGAAACACTTATCCGATTTTAAAGGAGGTAATTTAGTAAAGAATATATATAATTCTAGTAGAGCTAACGTGATATCATTGATCATCTCTGATGTTGTTGGAGATAATTTGGATTCTATTGCTTCTGGACCAACAGTACCAGATAGAAGTACATTTAAGGATGCTTATATCATAGTCAAGAAATATAAACTCTTTAAAATACTGCCTAATTCAGTTAGAAAACATTTAGAAAGAGGTCTAAAAGATAAAACCTTAGAAAATCCAAAACCTAATGATAATTGTTTTACTAATGTTCATAATTATTTAATTGGGAGTATTAGGTTTGCTGTGCAAGAAGTTATTAAACACTATCGTAAAAATGGATATAAAGTTGATTACTTTTCTAATAAAATTACTGGTGAAGCTAGGGAATTTGGAAAATTAATGTATCAAATTATTTCCCAATATATAAAAGATAATTTTGTTCAAAATAAATATGAAAACATGATTTTAATAGGAACTGGGGAGTTAACTGTTACTATTAGAGGAAATGGCATTGGTGGAAGGAACCAAGAAATGCTTTTAGGTTTCCTTAATTATATAAAAGACAAAAAAATTGATTATAACTTTTTAATTATTGGTGCCAATCTTGATGGTTTAGAAGGAAATAGTAGAGCAATGGGGGCATGTATTGATAATATAGTTTTAAAACAAATAATTTCAGAGAATATTGAATTAAAGAATTTTCTTGAAAACAATAATTCAAATGTGTTTTTCAAAAAATTAGGGCTTGAATTAATAACTGGTTCTACAGGATGTAATGTTAATGATCTAGTTTTAATTATCCTTTCAAAATGATTTTATTTAATAGGAATCTTATCAAATATGATGAATAAGGGTAACGTAGTTATTTATCCAATTTTATAGTTTTAACTTTGAACTGAATAAAAAAAAGATGATTTCTCAGAATTAAACGTCTTACGTGTAATCATGAATTTGGAAATCCTAATAGTATAGTATTTCATCCAAAAGAATATGATAATAGCTTTTAATAGAACGAATATGACTTTATTTATTACCTAGACAACTCTTTTACCTTAGATTGATAAATTTTTTATATTTTGATGATAATTTTATTTTATCGATTAATTTATATTAATTGGTAAATAATTTTCAATTTGATATAGTATAAAGACTAGGTAAAAACTAATGGCTAGAAAAGATAAGAAAAAACCTGAATCAAGATCGCGAATGGGCTTTGATAGTACTGAGGCTGATGAAGAACTTATTGCAGATGCATTAAAGAGAAAAGACATGGATACAGGTCGTGTTGAGCTACTAGACAGAGACACATCAACTCCTGTCATAGAAACATATGATAAGGATACTGGGGAACTCGAGGGGAGTATTGTTTTAAAAGATGGTAATAGAGAAGGATTATTAGCATTAGTGAAAATAATAGAAGAAGTAGATGTAAAACAAGATCATGATGCAAATGTTGAATCTTTTACTCATAGTGGAAAATTTAATATAGAAAATCCAAGTAAAGTAGATAGATTATGGGACATTGATGTTTTACTTGAAAATATTGGAAGTACTGATTTAAAATCAAAAGACATTTCAATAAGAGAATTGGGTACTGAAGAACCCGAGAATGTTGACTCCAGAAATTTTAAAATTAAGAAGGACATAAAAAATTTATTTCTCGTTAAAGAATTTATTAATACCAATCCAAATGCAGATGATGTTTTAAACATAAATGATATTGAAAAAGAGTTATTAAAATTAAAGGATAAGAAAAGTGGAGTTTCTGCTAAATCCAATAAAAAAGAGTCTATAGTTAAAGAAGATGAGGATGAGGAGGAGAATGAAGAGGAGAATGAGGAGGAAAATGAAGAGGAGAATGAGGAGGAAACATGGGGGGATGGTGGAACTCTTGCTGAATCAAGTTTGGAATCTTTCGGAATCTCTATAGATAAAGATAATCTTGTTCATTTTGCTATTGCTCTTAGAAGTATGTTTGATAAACCGGTTTCTAATATTAAATTAGTAAAAAATATTCCAGATGATTTCACAAATCCCCGGATTTTAGATACAACTGAAGGAAGCGCTAATATTGAAGGAAATCAAATAGTTTGGACTATTGATAAGTTGGCTCCAGAATACACTGTGATGTTGAAATTTTCTTGTAATATTATGGTTACAGATATTACTAAAAGAAGAACAGGAACAATAGAAATGACTTACCAGAGTGCGTCTTCTTTTGCTGAAGGTTTAGATATTGGGAAATTTGATGCATATACAAGAAATAAATTTTATGTTGATACAGTTGAAAGAGACGAAGAACCAGGTATGTTTGACTGCAAACTTGTATTTGATAATTCTTCAGAATTTATTATTCAATTATTCAATGCTGATGTATATGCTCCTGAAGATGAATCAAAGAAATTTGTAGATATTGATCCAAATGATGTTCCTCTTTTACCAAGCGGAGCTCAATGGCACTCAAGAAAATGGGAATATGAGAGTGAGGAATATCCTACATTCAGGAAGAAATTAGAATTTAGAGTAATGCCTGATTTTCAAACAATTGTAAATGGAACAGCCGTTCTTTCAGATGTTATTTTAGAAATTGGTAGTATAACGGGTGTAATGTCATATGATATAACAGAAGTTCCTACTTTTAGAACTAAAGATGTTATGGCTACACTTAAGATTGTTAATAATGGTTCAGCACCTTTAAACGAGGTTTCAGTTATACAAGAATCTTTCTCAGAGGAGTATCAACCACCTAAAGCTGATGAGATAAAATTAACATGGGATGGGGAAGAAGTTGAAGTATCAGCTGCTGCTGTCAGTGTTGATAACAATGTATTCAAAATTGATCTTACAGCTTTAAAAGATAGTAGTTCTGGAATGTTTATGCCAGAATCTACTATGGAATTTGAGTATCCTATTCATTGTGTAAATCCTGCGCGTGAATCTACTTTTGAATCTGAAATTACATATCTTGCCAACACTTTTCCAGTAAGTCAAGAATTGGAGTTTAAACCTGAAGTTCCTGTAATTAAGGCAATGCACATCAGACGTAAGTTCAGAATTGGAAAGGAAGTACAAGCATTTGGAGATCTTGGAAATTACAGAATTATATTAATAGTTGAAAACATTGGTGAATCTAAATTAACTAATCTTGTTCTAATGGATAAAGTTCCTGATTCATTTGAATATGGTGAATATTCAATGACTCCAGAAATTACTGATGAAGTTGGACAAGATACATTAAAATGGGATATTGAAGTTTTAGAAGCAGGAGAAAGTTTAGAAATCACATATGAAATAACTGGTACTGGAGCATATAGTCCATCTGATGCCCAATTAGCCCTTTAAATTTAAAAAGTATTTTTTATTTTTTTAATTTTTTTATATTTCACTACTAGCTTAATAAAC
>JBHLQA010000356.1:0-4115 GCA_048885285.1 Candidatus Odinarchaeota archaeon | reverse complement strand
TTTACGAGGACTTTCTGGGCGGAGCCAACGGCGAGGCGGCAGTGGTCGGCGACTTCGACCCTGACCAAATCCGAAAGGACTCATATAGCCGGGATAAGAATAGCCGGAACAATAACCCAATCCTCTCCCAGTCCTTGGACCCTGCCCTCTTGGACCCGTCCCGTTTCCAAAGGGCATAGTATTTTAAGAAAAAAAAAACTAATTATTTATCTGTTATTTCTGTTAGAAGGTCCCAAATTCCATTTAAAATGAAATCTGGTTTAATTTCACTTTTTTTAATCATTTCAATAGTTGTTTCACCCGATAATACACAGCAAGTTGTTATTCCTGCTTCCTTACCCATTTTTATATCTGTATATAATCTATCCCCAAATAAAACAGCATCTTTAGGAGCAATACCCAATTGTTCTAATTTAAAAAGAATCATATCTTTATTAGGTTTTCCAAAAACTTTTGGTTCTCTTCCTGTTGCTTTTTTTAATAAAGCTGCTATTCCTCCTGCATCTGGGATATAACCATCTTCAGTAGGACATCTATCATCTGGATGAGTCGCTATATAAGGAATATTATTAAGTAAAAATTTAGTTGCATTAACTAAACGTTGATATGTTAATTCTTGATCAAATGCTAGAACAAGGATTTCAGGATTCTTCTCAGTTAATTCAAAACCTTCCTGTTCAAATTCTTTTTTAAGTGAAGTTGTTCCCATTAAGAAGATTTTATGATATTGCTTTTTTTTTAAAAAGTCAATAGTAGGATGTTGAGAAAGGATAATATTCTCAATAGTAATATTAAGATTAAAAGCGGTTAATTTTTTGATGTAGTTAGATGTAGATCTACTCGAATTGTTTGAAAGGAAAAAGAATGGCTTATTTTTCTTTTTTATAAGTTCAATTAATTTAGGAACTCCTTTAAATAACTTATTCCCCAAATAAAGAGTCCCATCTAAGTCAAAAAAGAAACTTTTCTTTTCTAATAATTTTTGTATATTGCTTTTATTGGCTAGCATCATTAGCTTAACAATAATTGAGATATATCAAATAAAGGTTCAAAAAATAAAAAGTATTTAAAATTTGGAAAAAAATCAATTTTTTATGTTATTTAGATCTAAAGCCTTTAGCTTTTTATCACTAGGAATGCCTGTATTTAAATCAAATGTTCTAAATTTATAATACCCCTCTTTAAGTGATTGAAAATTGGGTGTTTTTCCGGCTGAATCTCCTGAATCTTTTGGTTCTAATAAAATTTTAGGAAGTCGATCGTCAATAGGAGTGATGCCCATTTTAAGATTGAATAATCTTTTTATCATATAAATTCTTTCGCCAAATTTTTTTAATGTTTCAATGGTGCAGTCAATTCCTAATGCTGTGTTAATTAATTTTGCTAAAAATTTAGGTTCTGGATTAGCAAATACACACATAATTAAAGAATTGGAGAGTGCTCGATAATTTTGTCCAAGTGCTCCCATCTTAGCCATAACTTCGTCATCCCTATATTTTTCAATCATTTCAATACCAAAATCTTGAAGAGGAATACCAAGTAAGATATTATACATATCGCTTGAATTATGGCAAGGTCCTCTTGGAGATCCGAGTCCATAAGTTACAGCCATTCCAAAACAAGATCGTAAATCGTGATATGGGACTTCCATCCCATATACAGTAGCAATTTTTTCTTGAGATATATTAAATTTTTTTCCGATGGCATCTGAACCTTCTGCTAATAAATCCCCAATTCCTTCTCTTTTAGCGATCTTTTTAATTAATTCGAGCATTGAACTAGGATCTCCCCATTTAGGATTAAGACCATCAATATCATTTGAATTAATCTTACCTTCATTGAATAGATAATAAATAAACGCTATCGTACTACTCCCACTTATTGTATCAATTCCCAAGTCATTACAAAGATAATTAGCATGCACAATAGACTCTAAATTAGAGTTTAAAATCATTGAACCAAATCCAGCTAAGGTTTCGTACTCTGGAGATTCAACTTCTCCATTAGTTTTATATTCTCCTTCTTTAATCTCAGCTTTTTTGGCACATCCAATTGGACACGCAAAACAAGGATAACTTCGTGTATAAATTTTCTCAGAAGCGGTCGCTCCAGATATATTATAGGAATCATCCCATTGGGCTTGAGTCCAATACTTAATGGGAAGTTCTCCTTGAACGTTATACATATCCAAAGCTCCACCAGTTCCTAAATTCGACATCATTGTTGTTATAAATGAATTTTTTACAAAATCTATTGTCCTTTTCGCAATTTCTTTAAAACCATCTGGATCTGCTGCTTCATATTTTTTTTTCTTTCCCTTAACAATAATTGCTTTGAGCTTTTTTGACCCCATTACCGCTCCCATACCTGTTCTGCCTGCAGCTTTTTCTTCAGATGCGATTGTTGCATATTTAACTAGATTTTCACCTGCAGGTCCAATACATGCAACTCTAGCTAAATTATCTATAATATTTTTTAAAATTTCTGTCGTTTCAAGCGTTCCCTTACCCCAAAGTTTTGTAGCGTCTTTTATTTCTGTTACACTATCTATGATTTCTAAATATACTGGATTATCTGAAGCACCTTTAATCACTATGCCATCATAACCTGCTTTCTTTAATTCAGGTCCAAAAAACCCCCCACAATTTGACTCACCCCATAAACCAGTATAAGGAGATTTAGCACAAACAGTAAATCTTCCACTAGTAGGTATATTTGAACCACAAAACGGTCCAGTCATAAACATTAAGATATTTTCTGGTGATAATGGATCAGTTTCTTTATTTAATTTATTATAAAGATAACGACAACTATACCCTGCAGCACCAAGAAAATTTTTCGCAACTTCATCATCCAAAATTTCATCTGAAATTTCCTTTGTGCTAAGATTAACATTTAACAATTTTCCAACAAATCCTTTCATTGGACAATTCACCTTAATTTTATACTAAATAAAAAAGAAATTAAAAATCCACATTTTTTCCTTCATATGCATATAGATAGAGTTTCCTAAATTCATCCCCATTTGCAGATCTAGGACCTAATACACTAGTAGAATCTTCAAAACACATAGTTACTAATTCATCAATGTATTTATCAACTTCTTCTCTCGGGGTTCCGATTTCTTTTAAGCTATGAGGAAATCCTATTTCTTCCTGCAGCTCTTTAACTTTTTCAATAACTTTTTTTGCTGCTTTTTCATTTACTTCATCCCAATTTATCCAACCTAATTGTTTCGCAACTTTTGCGAGAATTTCTTCGGAATTGTTATTTTTGTCTTGATCATTTAAACTATATTGCAATACATAAGGTAAAGCAACTCCAACAGCTCTACCATGAGAAATATGAAATACCGATCCCCATGAATGTCCTATAGTATGGGCTAACTGAGCTTGTGAATTGCCAAATGCTAAACCCGCCATTGTTGCTGCTTGATGCATAAAATCTCTAGCTTCCATATTATTACCATCCTTAATAACTATTGGAAGGTTTTTAAATATAAGTTCAATTGCCTTCAAAGCCATTGCATTAGAAAATTCATTTTTCCATTGGGATGTAATACCTTCCAAAGAATGAGCTAAAGCATCGAAAGCAGTGTCCATCGTCAAATTTGGAGGCATGCCTTTAGGAAAAACAGGGTCAACTATAGCAAACGTGGGCATCATCGATTTATGTAAAAAAAAGTGTTTTTTCCAAATATTATTAATTAATCTAGAAATAACACTGACATTCGTGGTCTCTGCACCAGTACCAGAGGTTGTTGGAATAGCAATCAATTTTACTTTTTTACCCATGTTATATAATTCAGGATTAAATGGATATAGATCATCTGCATTCATCTCTGGAAATTCATATAAAGCCCAAACTAATTTTGCAGTATCCATAACTGAGCCTCCCCCTAAGGCTATGATTAAATCTGGTTCATATTCAATACATTGTTGCCTGGCTATTAATGCATCAGGTTCATGGGGATCAGGTTCTACATCTGTATTTATAGTATATTCCTTTCTAAATTGGTTAAGTTTATCAGTTAAAATTCTCAGATACCCGAGCTCTTCAATGATTTTATCTGTGATAATAAAGCATTTTTGTCCGGGAATATTTTCAATGAAGTC
>JBHLQA010000355.1:0-4124 GCA_048885285.1 Candidatus Odinarchaeota archaeon | reverse complement strand
TATTTTTCTTTTTTTATAATACCATTCTTTAATAAAATAGCTAAATGCCACTGTAATTGTCCTTTTTGGAGAGCACAGTTTCTTAATAATTCATTTTGATGAATTCCAGGATTCTCGAGAATTTCCATCAATACATTCAAACGATTTTCATTTTCAAGTATTTCTGTTAGACTTAAATTAGATTTTCCATTTAATATATATGCCCTCCTTGCTATACACTTTTTATATTCTTGTAAAGTGAGAACAGCAAAAATAAAAATAAAGGAAATTATAACTAATGAAATAGTAATTAAAATTAAATGATACGCAGAAGTTTCATATCCATAGAGGTGTCCAGTTGCTTGAGAACTACTTAAAAGAAACGAGAATATGAAATTAAAGTAAATTACTAAAAAAGAAATTATCAGAACACATTCTAATAATAAAAAAAATTTATACTTTTTAGATAGTTCAAGGCTTTCCATTATTTGGAGCTCTTTTGATGCTTATTCTTTTTAAAATTCATTTCTATTTAATTTTAAGCACGAAATTATAAATTAGACTTCTTTTACATTATAAATATTTATTTAAATATTTAGTTTTTAGGTTTTATTTATAGATTAAAAAATAAAGCTGTTTATAAACATTTGAGGTGCACTTTTAGAACAATCTTAAAATTTTTTTCATTTTAATAGAATAAAGTAAAATTCAAAATCCTTTAAGTTAATATTAGAGCAGGATTAAATCAGAATTATTTACTCTTTTTTTTTAATTCAAAATTCATATCTTCAAATTTATTATGGATAATTCTGTAGATTTTAAATTTCCCATCAGCAAGTGCATGATTTATTATTTCCTCAATCTCATTTTCGTTGATTAATCTTTCTGAGATTATTCTTTCAATTTTAGAATAAATTAGTTCCTTTATCTTATATGAGAATCTATTTTTCTTTTTTTGGATAATTGCTTCTGATAATTCAAGATGTTCCTTATGATCCCATATATTTTGGATAAGTTCTTCAATTCCCTCACCTGCAATAGCATCCGTCATAGAAACTGGTGGTCTCCACCCACTATGAAATACTGTATCATCAAGCATCATTTCAATTTGAACTGCGATATCCTCTCCGCCTAGATCTTTTTTATTTATGTTATACATATCACCAATTTCAATAATACCTGCTTTTTGCATTTGAATTGCATCACCATAACCTGGAACCAAAATTACAACAACAGAATACGCAAGATTATAAATATCAAATTCAGCCTGCCCAACACCAACAGTTTCAATTATGATTATATCCATCCCATAAGCTTCATATAATAGACTAATGTCAAAAACGGCTCTTGAAATACCTCCTTTATAGCCTCGTAATGCTAGACTTCTTATAAACACATTCGGATGTGTTGATATATCTGTCATTCGTACTCTATCACCCAAAAATGCACCTCCGCTAAAGGGAGATGTAGGATCAACGCAAATAATACCAATTGATTCACCATTTTCTAAAATTCTTTTACAAATAGCTCCTGTTAATGTGCTCTTTCCTACTCCTGGCGAACCTGTAATTCCAATAATATAAGAATCATGAGATATATCTTCAAAATATTTGAATATCTCATGTGCTTTTTCTGGTTCATTTTCTATAATAGTAATTAATTTTGCTAAAGCAATTTTATCTTTCTGCTTAAAGTTATTGATTAAAGTATCAAGATCATAAGACGCTTTCAATGAAATACATTCCTCAATAAAAAAATAGCTGTTAAATTATAATTTGATGAAAAGAATACAGCATGTTTTTTTTATTTTTGGACATTTGCTTTAATAAAATTGACAATCTCAGAGGTTATTGAACCTGGACCATAAACATTAGCAACACCCATCTCTTTTAGCTTAGGAAAGTCTTTTGCTGGAACAACTCCACCAACTAGTATCATAACGTTATCAAGGACACCACGCTCTTTTAATAAATCAATAACTTGTTGTGTATAAGTAAAATGAGCACCAGAATGAATACTTAACCCTATAACATCAACATCTTCTTGTATTGCGGCTTCAACTATTTCTTGGACATTTTGAAATCCTCCAAATATGAGTTCCATACCAGCATCCCGGATCGCCCGACTGACAACAATACCTCCACGCCAATGGCCATCAATGCCAGGTTTACTCATAAGTACTCTTATCTTTTTTTCTGACATATTTTACACCTCTAAGTTTAAATTGCTAATGGAGGATCCCAAGTTCCCCATATCTCCCTATAAATATTGCATATTTCCCCAACAGTAGCACCTTCTCTTGTAGCTTCCATAACTAATGGCATAACATTTTCTTCTTTCTCACAAACATCTCTTAGTTGATCTAAGATCTTCTCTAATTTTGAATTATCTCTTCTAGCTTTTAGTTTTTCAATACGGCTGAGTTCAATATCAATTGCGTTTTTATTAGTTCTAAAAACATCTGTAACTGTATCATAAGGCACGGGATATTTATTTACACCAAGCATAATCTCTTCACCATTTTCAATTTTCATTCTTCGTTTATGGAAAGCATCTCTCATTTCTTTGTATAAAAATCCTGTAGAGAGTGCTTTATCAATACTACCAACTTTTTGGATTTTATCAATATATTTCCATACTCTTTCTTCAACCTCATCTGTTAACCATTCAATAAAGTATGAGCCAGCAAGAGGATCAATGGTATTATGGATTCTAGTTTCATCTGAGATTACTTGCTGAGTTCTTAAGGCGATTAAAGCTGCTTCTTCAGAAGGTAAGCAAATTGCTTCATCATAGGAATTTGTATGTAATGACTGACAGCCTCCCAAATTTGCTTCTAAAGCCTGAATTGCTGTTCTAATTATATTAATTTTTGGTGATTGTGCTGTTAAAGAAGAACCAGCTGTTTGTACATGAAACCTAAAACCTAAATTTTTAGGATTTTTAACTTCATACTTATCTTTCATTAATTTAAACCAAATTCTTCTAGCAGCTCTAAATTTAGCTATCTCTTCAAAAAAGTCCTTATGTGCAGCTAAATGAAATGCTAAACGCCCTACAAAATCATCTGCTTTCCATCCTCTTTCAATTAAATTGTCAATATGAGAACAAGCACTTGCAAATACAAAACTTAATTCCTGTACTGCATCGATTCCTCCCTCTCTATAATTATAACCTGTGAAATTTATTGGATGCCATTTAGGAACATTCTTCATTGCTATAGTCCACTCAATGAAATCACACGCTAATCGAAGAATATGGTTAGGAGCACAATTTTTATACGGAAGATACCCTACTGTCATAGTTAAAATATCATTTTGAGTTGTTCCTATCAATTGCTTTATGTTGTAACCTCGCATCTGCGCCATATTAAAATACATTGAACACACAGGGGCAGAAGTAAAAGGTTCTACTACTAAAGCTACGCTGATTTTATCGATGGGAATATCTTCAGTTAATGCAAAAAAACTATCAATACAATAAAGAGGTACCCCTGATGTACCAACTTCAGGTGCACCATCGGGTTCTGTAGGATCAATTCCATTAAAAGTTAGGTTATCTACCGCAGCACTAAATCCAGTTTCCCCATTTTCATAAAGAAATTTCCACCTTTTATTTGTTTCCTCGGGCGATACAGAAATATTTCTAAATTGAAATACTTTTTCCATGTCCCGAGAATAACCTCATAGTCCAAAGTCTCCCTCTATACATGCTAGGATAAACTCCCCTAGTGAAAGGAGGCACTCCAGGAAAACTGATATCACTCAAATAATCTTTATCTTTTATATCTAAAGGAGTGTAGAGTTGTTTGATAGGAATTTCAGAGTCTGTAACAAACTTAATATCTCGTTCTTTTATACTTTCATATATTTTATTCCATTTGTCTTTTTCTTCCTTAATCTTTTCTAAATAATTTTTATCAAACATTCTTAAATCACACAAATTAGCTAAGTATCACTAAGTAATTAAATAAAAAATATTTATGTTTATTTTTTTATAAATTAAATCAATTTTTTCTTAAGATATACTAAAAATATATAGTAAAAAAAACTTCCATCAATTATATTTTCTGGTGTAAATAATTTATACTGAGACTTCGCACTAATCATTTTTACAATGATTAAATAAGTTCAATTTAATATAAG
>JBHLQA010000354.1:0-4126 GCA_048885285.1 Candidatus Odinarchaeota archaeon | reverse complement strand
AAAACTGAAGATTTACTTTTTTTTTTAATTTTTCTTTAATTCCACTCAATTCTGTATCCTTTTAACATTATTTCTTAAATATTCATTATATATCTAAAATACTGAACTTTTTTCTCTTTGACTTAAATTCTCTTAACAATTTTCCTTTTTTCTTTAAAATATTTTGAATTTCTTCTGGTTCCCGTCGAATCAATCTCACTCCTTTGCAGGAGGGATTTGAACAAAAGTAATTTTCTCCTGGTTCATCAAAAAATTCGAATTTCCCACAATTTAAACAATTATATGCAGCATAAATTTGATCGTGATCGCATTGGGGGCACATTATACTAAATTTAGTAGAAGAAAACCATGATTTACATGATTTACAATATAAAGTTAAAGGACGACTTAATTCTTCCTTATTTTCAATTAGTTCTATCTTTTTGATCAACTTATTTTTATCAGCATCTTTTACACGCCTATGTTCTAAGCGTGCATTTTGTATTTTCATACTCCATATTTTTCCCTTTTTTCTAAAAAGAATAAACAAAAATCCTCCTATGGATATTACTAAAATACCACTTATAATATATGGTCCCCACATTCGCCACCATCTCAAATTATTAACAGTTACAAAAATGAACACTTCTGCTTTATTTCCCTCTTTATCATAAGCTATTACCCTTACTTCATAACCACCATCATTAAATTGAAGGGTATTCCAATTAAAATCTAAAAGGTTTGTAGTAGTATTGAAATTGAGCTTACTCATATCAACACTTTTATTATTTAGAAATATATAAATTCTTGAAGCATCTACTTCTATGTTATCAGTTATATTTGCTTTAACATCTATTAACGATTTCAAAACTACATTTGGCTTGGGATTGAGTATTTGAATTTCAGGAGCAATAAAGTCTGTCGATTTATCATAACCAATGTAGATATTTGACAATAACCAACCATATCCTACTAAGCCTATATTATTATTTGAATGTAATGAAAACATTATCATGATGTCTTCATTTGAATATTGAGAAATATCAATTTTTTCACTTCCAGTAAGATTAACATCCTCGTATAGATATTCCCTTAGAGTTGTCCAAGTTTCACCATAATCTTTTGATATTGACACAACACATTTATCTAACTCATCTTCAGGTAAATTTTCACCTTGTAATGAAATTTGATAATCAAATTGAAGATAGATATTATATTCATCTTTTAAGTATAAAGGGTGAGTTATTAATCGTGTATCCCAATTTAATCCATATCCTTGATCGCCACTCCCATAACTATTCCCTCTCCCTCCATAAAGAAGAGGTCTTTTAAACCGTATTATTGGATGCCACGTGTTATCTCCACAAAACCATGCAGTTATTTCTTTTTGCAATGGTGTTCCTGTAACATAATAATCCAAAAGACTTAAGTTTGAAAAATAATATCCAATGAACTTATTATCCTTATAAACGTTAAATTCTAAAGCATCGGGATTGATAAATTCAAAAAGAGAGTTATTTGTATTATACCATTGAGTTTTAACTGTATATTTTCCATCTGAAGCATGAAATCTGAAAGTTTTATTTGAAATTTCTTCCAAAACTATAGATCTACTAAAATAGATGCCTGTATCTCCAAAATTATTTGAACTAGAATTCCAATCACCATAGAGGTTATACAATGTATAATTAGTTCCATCCATTTCCATATATACAAATTCAGGATAATTATTATCTAAATCAAAAAACTCACAAGAAAATGAATATCTCTCATATTTAGAACCCTGAATTGAAGAAATATCGCTTTTTACGTCAAAAAAAAATGATGGAGTGTTTATATTTGAATAATTTTCGATAGCAAAATAATCCAAAATAAATCCTTTATAGTTTATTGGATCAAAATTACCATCTATATCTGTCTCAAATTTAAACTGTATAAAATATCCAATATATTGAGTTAGATTAATCTGTTCCATATTCCACTCTTGTTCAATATTAGAATATGTTCGTAGTGGTACCCAACCTGTCCAGTTTAGATTAATTTGTAAATATATGACATCTCCCGCATTAATACTAACTCTAAAGCCAAATCTCATAAATGGCTGAGTTATATTTTCATTTAGATTTGTTAAATTAAATAAAGGACTGTATATCGTACTATTTGGAGATGGATCCTCTGATGTGCCAATAGGTTGATACGTATAGTTTGTTGGAAATTCATGATATGTACCAAAATATAATGATTTCCATGAATTTTGATAGACTCTTGATCTATCATCATTAGTATTAGATTGTTGCAATAATCCCCATCCAGTTTCAGAATATGTCCAATTTTCAATTCCATCATTGAAATTATGATGATGAGGAAATTGTATACTATCAGTTGGAAACTCGATTGTAATATTAAGATATCCTGTTTCTGGATACCTAGTTTTATTTCCATCACTAGCAATAAAGAAGTAGCTATATGTGCCAGAATTTGGAAACTGAATGAAATCACTCTGAAAGACTGCACCATTTGTATAATTATTATCAGCAGGATATAATTGTGTTAAAGTATAGTTTTTAGAGATTCCCAAAATTGAAACATAGACTTCTTGTGGGGGAACATTTGAAGTATCATTATCAAAATATTCAATATAAAACCTATATCTATCAATGCTGTAATTTTTTTTTGGCTCATAACCCATATATTCTTGGAAACTCATAATTGTTGTATTTTTTGAACCATCAGAAGAATAAAAATAATTAACCTCAGGTAATTTTAGTTCTGGTTTAAAATTATTCTTAATAGTTGAAATATTTAAAGTAAACTCACTTTTTCCTTCTGTTGTTTTTATAGTAATAATACAATTAGTTTCATTTTTTTTTGGAATAAAATAGAGATTATCAAAATCTTGGTTACCTTTTCTGGAAAATCCTAATAGGATTGGTTCACCATATTGATTTGACTCATTAGAAAAGAGTAAAATATCAAAGCCTGCATGTGAATCTGATACTGATAAGCTAAAATTATATTGAACATCCTCGATCAGGCTAATTTGACGTGCAAACACATGTGTTCCAAGAGGATTTTCTTGAGAACTTGTTAAATTTCCAGATATAGATTTACCAACACTCATATTTTTTGTTAAGGCATCAATAGCAGCAATTATATTCAATCTTCCATATCCTTCATGAATATCCTTTATACCGCTTGCTAGTGGGGTTACAGATAACGAAGGTGAAAGTTCACTCTCATCAAAACTAGTAGAAGGATCATCCTCTCTATCAAGATTAGTTTCTGAAGCAGTCATTAATAGATAAGCTTTGATATATTTTACCCATTTTGATAAATTTAAAGTACTCCATTGACTCCAATTATTCCACTTTGCTTCTATTAAAATGTTTATAGCAGCTGAGACTATTGCTGTAGCAATTGAGGTACCGTATGCTGCTGTAATTTTATCATCCTCTTTACCAGCACTTATAACTGAACGATGACTTAGTATTTCACTTCCACCAGGAGCGACAATATCTGGTTTGGTTATATTATCAATTTCTTTGCCAATACTACTATAAGAGGTGACTTGGTCCTTATCATTTATTGCCCCTACTATAATTGCATTTTTATTTTGAGCTAATCTATTTAATGAATCTGAATCTTCTACACCTTTATTCCCAGCAGCAATTACCACTAATGTACCATTTTCCATTACCTCATTTATTATAGTATTTACTGCGGATATATCTTCTCCTAAGGTTCCAACACTTAAACAAACACTAACTATATGGTGTTTACTTTTATTTTGCATTACACTGCCTAATGCTGAAATTAAATCAGAAGAATAGCCTATTCCAGATTGATTTAGAATCTTATATGCTACAATTTTAGTAGTATTTGCAATGCCTGTAAAATGTTTCCTATTACTAATATTTATCTCGGGAAAAAAAGAAATTGTACTATTAAATGAAATTAATGGATTACTTTGGAAATCTCTTTTATATGTTAAACATAAATCATAAATTCCTAAATCAGCTTGAGAGATAGTATGATTGATGCTGGCATTATGCACGGTGATTTAGTTATGGTCAAGCGCCAGCGCCTGGCTCACACCGCCCCAGAGATGCTCGGCTGGGTGATCAAAGACGCCGTTGCCGTTAAAGTC
>JBHLQA010000353.1:0-4130 GCA_048885285.1 Candidatus Odinarchaeota archaeon | reverse complement strand
TTTTTAAATTGTTTGATTAGAGGTATCACTAGGAAAATATAAGAAATCACGACATAGATTATGTAGTATTATTTATCCTATATATTCTATAGAGATAGCCTTTATTTGAAATCTTATTCTCGACAAATAATTATTATGAGGTTAATAACCAATTTAGTCTAAATCAAATATTCTAACTATATAGACTAAGAAAAATATGATTTTACTTTTTTGTAAATTCTTCTCTTAATTAATAAAATATAAATATAGAGATAATATAGAATATATAGAGTATATAGTTGAAATATAAATTAGAACAATTATTTATTCTATATAATTATTCTATGGAAATAAAGACATTTAATAATCTATATAGATAGAATAAGAGAAGTGAGAAGGATTATTTATGGGATTTCATATTGAAACAAGAAAAGTACAAAAAACAGGAGGATCTTCATATATTATATCCCTCCCTAAAGTATGGATTGACAAACATGGGGTAGAAAAAAATGATACTTTAGGAATATTATCACAACCAGATGGCAATTTGTTAATAACACCTCAAATTGACAATGAAAAAGGTATTAAGACAAAAGAGATAATTGTAGATGATTATAAGGATGAAAATTTTTTATTTCGGGTATTAATTGGAGCATATATTATGGGATTTTCTAGAATTATGATAAAATCTAGTAAAAAATTTGAACCTATAATGAGAGATACTATAACCAATTTCACTCAAATCGCAATAGGTCCAGAGATTATTGAAGAATCCAATAATTTTATCGTGATTAAAGATTTACTAAATCCAAAAGAGATGCCTTTTGAAAAAACAATAAAAAGAATGTATATTCTTGTACAAGATATGCATGAGGACGCAATCAATGCTCTAGAGATAGGAAAAAGCGAATTGGCTGAAGAAGTCATCAAAAGAGACGACGATGTTGATAGATTACACTGGTTAATTAGCCGACAATCTCATATTGTATTGAGAGATATAATTCTTTGCCAAAAAATGGGGATTACTCTAGAACAGGCGAGTCATTATCAACAAATGAGTAGATTCCTCGAAAGAATTGGGGATCATGCTTCAAAGATAGCTAAAAATGTCTTGATCCTTTTAGAGCATAAAATTGATAATGAACTAAAGGAAGAACTAAAAGAAATAAGTAAATTGTCACTGGATTTATTGAATAAAAGTCTTGATGCTTGGCTTCAGAAAAGCATTAGTTTAGCGAATGAAAATATTGAAGATATAAAAAAATTAATCTCAATCACTGAAAAAATAGGCCTTAATACAAATGTAAATGTACAAATTTCAATGGCGATAGGATATATTATAGAAAGTATAAGAAGAACAGCAGAATACTCTGGAGATATTTCTGAAATAATAATTAATAATCTAGTCTAATTCTATAATTTTTATATATTTTAATCTTTAAAGAATTAGTTCTGGATATATCCTACGTGAAGTTGATGTTTTTTTTTAATCAGGAATAAATTTCATAAAATCTTGAGCCTCTTTTGATTTTTTAAGTAAATAATCTTAAGTACAAAATGAAATAAAAATATAGGTTTAAGATGAGTAAATTATATGTTAAATCAAGTTCAACATAGAATAAGTAAATTAGAGCTCTCTATCAATCTTTTAGAAGAGCATTTGCGTAAATTTAGGCAACAAATAAAACCAGGTCCTTTTAAATTTATAAAACATGAAGTTGAAAATATGAAACGTGAACTCCAGATAAGGCGAGATTATCCCATATAGTAAAATAATAGTTTTTTTCTATTTGTTAATGAAATTTTTGTTTCTTTTTCGTAAAATTTTTATTATTTAGATTATGATTATTCTAATAAATTTCTTATCCCAATTTTAAAAAGTAGGTGTTTTCAATTAAATTAGAGTATTCTGAGAGATATAAAAGACTTCCAACCTATATTTTTGTTGAGATAGAACAATTACTTTCAGAAAAAAGAAAAAAAGGGGTTGATATCATTCCTATGGGAATAGGAGATCCTGATATTCCTACTCCTGATTTAATTATCAATGAATTAATAGAACAAGTTAAAAAACCAGAGAATCACCAATACCCTTCCAGCATAGGAGAAGAGAATTTTAGAGAGGGCGTTGCTAACTGGTATAAAACTAGATTTCATATTGATTTAGATCCGAAAGAAGAGATTTCAAATATAATTGGAGGTAAAGAAGGAGTAGCTAACATTGCTAGAGCATTTGTGAATCCAGGAGATATAGTTCTATGTCCCAATCCGGGATATCCCGTTTATGAGAACGGAGCAACAAAACTATGTGATGCTGATCCATATTCAATGCCACTTTTGAAAGAGAACGATTTTTTGCCTGATTTGGATAATATTGATACAAATATTCTTAAAAAAGCAAAATTAATGTATTTGAACTATCCTAACAATCCTACAGGTGCTATTGCACCAAAAGAGTACCTCAAAAAAGTGGTTGACTATGCTCAAGATTATAATTTTTTTATAGTTCATGATAATCCTTATTCAGAATTTACATTTGATGATTATATAGCACCTTCAATTTTACAAATAGACCAGAATCATGTTGAAATTAGTAGTGCATCTAAAATGTTTAATATGACAGGATTTCGATGTGGGTGGATTGCTGGAAATAAAGAAATAATACAGGGATTAAGAAAGATTAAATCTCAAATTGATTCAGGCACCCCTACTTTTATCCAGAGAGCTGTACTTAAAGGATTAAATGAATATAAATCTCAAGAAAAACCAGAAATAGTTGAGAGAACTGTAAAAATATATGAAAAACGTAGAGATATTCTAATTAAAGGATTAAATAATATTGGCTGGTCAACAAATACACCTCAAGCAACATTTTATGTCTGGAATCAAATACCTGATAGTTATCTTGATAAAGGTTGCATGAATTTTGTTAAATCTTTAATAGAAGTTGGAGTAGTTCTTACTCCAGGGATTGGATTTGGTCAATATGGGGAGGGTTTTGTCAGAATAGCTTTAACACAACCAGAACAACGCATAAAAGAAGCAATAGAACGAATTGATAAAGTGATAAATTAATTAATTTAAAAAAAGTTAATAAAATATAAAGGAATCTTTTTTTTTTAGTCCAGTCTTTTTTTCATTTTTAGTCTCAAGGCTTCTAGTCTTCTCTCATCTTTTGCCTCAAGACTTTCTGAAAAATCATTAGGGATGTCAATTGACATCATGACTGGAGCTTTATTAGAATCCCAATCTTTATAATAATCCAATATTAGATCACTTTTACTTGATTCTTCCTCCAAGAATTTTCACCTCCATTTTTTATTGAAGCTTTCACTAGGAGAATAAAATCTATAATTGACCACTTTCAAATAAATTTCATTGAGTTGTAGTTATAAAAGAGAACAAATCAGGAAAAATTATGAGAAAGAGGTCAAGAGTTTTGATTTATTCTCTCTTAATACCACGGATTATCGGTAATACCTTACCTTGTGTCTTACACCAATAATCCATAGTATAATGTGAAAAACTCATTATTTAAAATAAGTTCGAATAGCTATATAAATCTTCCCATTCCAATCCCATTTATCACATTATTTCTAAGTTCAATAATCTTTATCAAGGAATTAAGAAAAGAATAATCATAATGAGTTTTATTTCATAGTAAATAAACTATTGATAAATTTATTAATTTATATTTTTATTATCTTCAAAATATATTAAAATATTTATTGGGCAATGAACTCCGAAAATAGAGATAATTCACAAGAAAAAATTAAAAAAGCTACAGAATTTCTCCAAAGGTCATGGTGGTTTTGTTTTTACTTAGTTATTACTCCATTGATTACTGCCTTTTTAACATTAGTTATCTTTATTCAATCTGGAGTAAATATTTATATCTCATTAGCATTTTCTGTTTTAAGTTTTATTTTTGCACTACTTTTCTTTTTTAAAGTATATGATAAATACAGAAGAAAGCCATTTTTTCTAAATAAAGAGAATAACTCTACAGCCAGAATTCATAGTTTGTTCTTAATTTCTATATTTTCTTTGATAATAACCCCGATATTTTACTTAATTTCACCTGTGAATATCCCATTTACTTTACTTCCTCTAATTAGTTATGCTATTCTTTATAATATCATCTATTATTA
>JBHLQA010000352.1:0-4133 GCA_048885285.1 Candidatus Odinarchaeota archaeon | reverse complement strand
TGCCTTACGATAGTTATCCATTCTGAAATATTATCCAATGTAGAAGGCCTTGTAATATCATATAATAAAAAAGCTGCATTTGCACCAAGACAATAAGTAGGTAAAAGAAATCGGAATCGTTCTTCTCCTCCTACATCCCATAACTGTAATTTAATTCTTTCATTATTTAATTCAATAGTTTTAACATGAAAATCAACACCAATAGTTAATCTTTCGCTTGGATTGAAGATATTATAACAATATCTTTTTGTAAACGAGGTTTTTCCGACGCTAGCATCTCCTAGAAGCAATATCTTGAATGTGTAATCATATGAAGCCAATCTTCATCACACTCTACCAATAGTTTCTTTAATCAGCCAAAATTTTATTATATAATTAATTAAACCTTTAAGCAATTAGGTAAAATAAATTAATTTAAGTATTTATATTATTATACCTCTTAATTTATAACTTAAATGAATTTTATACCTTTTAAATATTGTAATTTTTTTTTTTGTTTAAATATTAGAACATACATTTTCTATTACTTCATAAAACAGAATCCAAATATTCCATATATTCATTTTTCTTATTTTCGAAATACTTAAACTTAAAACTTTTGACGTTATTATTTATTAGGACTGAACGTATATACCGCTATTTGATTTAATGATGAGAAGTCATGAAAAAATTATTCTTGGTCTTTTCTTTGCTGATGAGGATAATTTAGTATTTGATCATATTAGATATTCTGAGAATTTTACTGATATGGAAATAAATGATATCAAAATGCTCTCATATAGATTTCTCGGACCAGTTTTTTTAACTGCTGCTACATCCATGGGAGGAAATTGGAAGATTGAGTTTATTGAAGCCTCACTCACTTTGCAAGATATTGCTATAGATGAAGCTGATGTACTTCAATCATTTTTTACACTGAATTCTTCCGAGGAGACTCAAGAAGGCACTACAAACCTCTTTGCCTTGATTAGCACACCTTACACTGAAGACGTAAAATTAATTTCTGATGAGATTTCGAAATATATCCATCCAAGCATCATTCAAAGTAAAATTGTTAATGAAAATCTATTAGGTGAACGATTTGATTTCAATAGGTTGGTAAATAACGAATTAGAAAGAGGAATTAATCTAATTGAATATTCTTTAGGGGCATCCAGGAAGGCGTATTGGGAAGAGGAACATAAATATTATTGTGTTGGATTAATTGAGAGAGAAATTGGGCAAGATAAGAGAGTTTCAAATCTTTATACGTTTGATAAGGATGATCCTTTAAGAAGGCTCTATTTAGATTATATCCCTTCTTACTATGTAATGGCGATTTTACCAGATTATTATGAGAATCTAATAATCGAAACATTACAAGTTTATGAAAAGAAAGGAATACATCCTAATATCCGGAATATAAAATTAAAGTATCAGAATAAAAGAGTAATATATTTGGAAGAATTCCGCTTCGAAAATAATATATCTAAAAGTTATGGAGTTATTTTAGTTCAGCAATCTGAAGAATCGAAAGAAAACAAATACACATCATATTATAAAAAAAATTTGCGACTTATATTAGATAAACAAAAAGACATCAAAGAATCTCTTAATTTAATAAATCCTCATTTTTCTTCTGAGAGATGGGGGACAATATCAGATGAAGAGTTAAATAGAATAGGATTAATTCTTGATAAATCAGATTAATTACAATTTAAAGAGTAAAAAATCAATATGGATAATTTAAGCATTGAAGAAATTTACAAAATTGAGAAGGATAAGTTATTAAGGTATTATGAGAGGTTAAAAGGACAATTCATCTATGCGGGACCAACTCAAATTATTGCTCAATTTCTAGTAAATCAATCAGTTAGTTTAGATTATAATCATGTTTATAATACACTAATTTACTTTAGAGATAAATTAGAAGAAGGAAAAGAACTTTTAGATTTAGCTTTTGAATGGGTTCGTGCTCAGAAAATTCGATTAGAGTACAAAAAATACTTAAGTGGAGCACAATATCCAAATAATAATTTAAGTTTAGCCGTGGATGATTGTATCTTCAAATTCTTTCTTGAATATGATAAATATATAAGAAAATTGCTAAAAAAAGATATTAGGGAACATAATTTAAGTGTACTGTATGAAATATTTTTCAGTCCGTACGAATCTAAAAACTTAAATATTCAAGATATTTTGGAAAGACATATTGATAATGTTCCTACATATTATCATGAAACAGAAAAATTAAACACTAATATTATAATACTTCGCTCAGGTATGTCAATAATTATTGTAAAAGATTATGAGGATGTACTTTTCGTAAGAAAAGAAGAAAAATTGAGGAAAGAAATTAAGTTCAAGAGAAAAGTTGAAGAAGAATCTGGAATAGAGAGTAAATTTGAAGGTATATTAATTGAGAGAATGATAAAAACTTATTGTATTAGCAATGAAGAATTGTCCGAGAAAGAGATTGAAAATGCAGTATCCCAATTTCTCTCATCATATTTTAAGTTTGGAACATTGTATAATTTTGATAGTTTTAAGGATTTATTAATTCAAAATTTAGCCGAAGATATTTATTCAGGACTATCTGAAAAACTCAAGCAAGCTAATACATTGGAAAATATTAAATATCTTATCTTAAATATTATAACAATCTTTCGTAAAACTAATAAAACAAATAAACTTGATGGTATGGCATGGAAAAAAGATTTAACTCCAGTACTTAAAACATTTGTACTTAGATTTATTACTAATTTATCCAGTTAACGATAGATATTTGAAAAAAAATTGATATTTTATTAAATTTCCTGATCTAAATTATTTTTATTGAAAGATATTTCTGATCGGTCTAGATTTTTCAATTATTTAATCAAAAGCTTAGGAATAAAATAGAAAATATAAAAAAAAAGATAATTAATAATTTAGGTATTTTTTCTTCCTTAATCTTATTGCGAAGATTAAACCGATCATACAAACTGACAGGGAAAGTATAAAAATACTGTACCCATTGATTGATGATTCAGGAATCGGGACTGTTATCTTTTGGGCATAAATATCCCAATCATCTATAATAAGAGGCTTTTTAACGGAAGATTCAATAAGGGTACCAAATGAAATAAAAAAAAAGAGAACTATTTCCAGACATTTTTTAATAATTCTTTTATTTTTTCCCGAATTACAGGATTTAATTCTTTTTCAATATAGTATTTTATTTCTTTATATACTAAAGGATTTTTTAAAAGGTGTTTATAAGTATTTAAGAACCTAATTACTGACCAGCGCACAGAATCATCGGGATCATTTAATAAGAGCAATATAAAATTAATATAACTTAAATCACCTATGTTTTCAAGTTTCATTACAGTCTTAGCTCTTGTAATAAAATCGGGATGATACAATTGAGGTACTAAAATATATTTTAAAGTACTGTTTTTCGCAAAATCTAGAATAAAATTGAATACTTCGATTTTTAGATTATGAATTTCGGTTGTTTCTTTTATATATAAATCTAAGACAGGTTCAATTTTTTTCCCTAGTTTTAAAAGGCTTTCAAATGATATAAAAAAGTTCTCTGATAAATCTGATGACTTTAACATTAAGTTATTAAGTAGCCTTCGAATAATTTTGTCGTCAACTTTCGAAACTTTAATAATATCATAATTTGTATCATCTTCTTCTTCCCAGAGTTTATTATTCCTTAAATAACTCACTTAATCAACTTTATTCTTTTTTAATTAGTAATTACATAAAAATGGGATTTGTCTTTTAATTGATTTATTATTAAAATGAAAATAAAATCGAGATTTTGGAAAAATTTTTTCAAATGCTAATAATAAACAAATAATAAATTAATTCGTTAATAAACTCCCGATATACAAAAGTGAAAAAACCTCTAATTTAATAAATATTTAATAATCTCTTCAACAATAAAAAAATCATCCAAAATTAAGATTGAATGTTTTAAAAGTAATATGAAAGTAATTATTTTTATGAACTCAATAAATTTGTTACATTATTATAAAATTCTTTTACGGAAAAGTAATGTCGAAGAAGAATATACCTGTTACTCCTGCCATAAGGGAATTAAAACAGAACAAAGTGGATTTCATCCCTTTTATCTACAATTACGAGGAAAAGGGCGGGAC
>JBHLQA010000351.1:0-4140 GCA_048885285.1 Candidatus Odinarchaeota archaeon | reverse complement strand
TGAAAAAGGTAATGTGGTTATTAAAGAACATAACATAAAGACGGGACAAGTGCAAGTTATTGGTAATTATAATATTAATATATTTATATGACTGGAAATTTAGGGGATTTCTAAAAAATATTCTGAATGTAATTATTTATATGTTTTAGAGATAAAATAAACTTATATGTCTATTTTATTTTATTAAAATGAAGATTAAGCTTAAATTGAGTACAATAATTAAGTAATTTATTATTATAGGGATTTATATATGGCAAAAGTTAAATTGAACTTGTTAAATATTTTTCATCTAAGAATTAATAAAAGAACCTTAGAATATGATGGTAATACTGTTGGAAATATAATTTCTCAATTCTTAAAAGATTATAGAGAAAAACTTGATGATGAATTATTAGATAAGAAAAAACAGAAGTTAAATACCCACATTCTAATATTACTAAACGGTCGTAATATTAAGTATCTAAAAAATTATAAAACACGCCTTAAAGATGGAGATGAACTTTATTTTTCTTATCCCTTATCAGGAGGATGAAAAGATCGTTTTTTTAAACATTAAGCTTAAATATTAATATCATCTTTTTTTTTCACAAAAGCGATTATTTATTAATAGTTTTTAATATTGAATAATTTAGAGAAAGCTTCAAAAAACAGTATAATTTCAAAATTGGGTGATTAAATATAACAAAAAAAATTGGAGTAATGGGCTTGGATAATGCGGGAAAAACAAGTATCATAACAGCAATAACACAGCGTTTTGGTTTTGAAGAAGAAGTAGCTAGATTGACACCTACAAGAAGAATTGCTCGTGATTCTTTTAAATTTTTAGGAATTGAATTTGCAAGGATGGATTTTGGAGGCCAGAAACAATATAGGGAGGAATATTTAAAACATCCGGAAAAATATCTAATGGGAACAGATCTGCTTTTTTATGTTATAGATGCTCAAGATTTTAATCGTTATATTGAATCTATCGATTATTTAGAGGAAATTTTGCTCTTTTTCAAAGAAGAACAAGAATACATACCAATCTGTATTCTTTTTCATAAATTTGATCCTCAACTTGTTGATGATAAAGACATTAATAAGCGGATTCTTACATTAAAGCAGGCTTTAACAAGATATTCACATGCATTTGATATATTTTTCTTTGAAACCACAATTTTCGATATAAAATCTGTTATGGATGCATTTTCAAGTGGATTATCAATGTTATTTGAAAAAATGGAAATGGTGTCTCAATTATTTTCAGAATTAAGTAAGAACTATAACTCCATTTTGATAGCATTATTTGATGCTAAGGGCATAACTTTAGGGGAATATTATAGACCCCATCTTCATTTGTCGGAAAAATTAAAGATATATGAAATGTATATTGAATTACATAAACGGATCGTAAATGAAAATAGGACTCTTTTAGAATTTTCAGATAAATTTGAGAATGGAGAGCGATTTTCTGGTATAATTGAAGTTCTCAATTTTGGGAATTTGGAGTTCTATTTATTATTCATTGTAGAAGAAGATAAATCAGATTTAGAAAAAACAATCAATATTCTAGATAAAATCGAAGCTGCGAAACCTCAAATGGAGAATTTAATACTTCAAATTATTCAATAAACTTAAAAAATACGCAGATGGAGGGAATCGAACCCCCGAGCGCTTACGCGCACCGGCTTTCTTGATCATTATTTATAATGCTCGAGGCCGGCGTCTTACCAGCTAGGCTACATCTGCACTAAAAAAAAGAAAATATTACGGTTCATTTTAATAAAACACATTAATGATCTTAAAACCTTAGATATATAAATCTATTTCCTTTCTAAATCTGGAAAAGAAAGTCCATTAAATTCTTTTCTAATATAGGATAAGAAGTAATAAATTATTATTTTTAAGACGATGGAACATATATTTTTAATTTTAAAGATGGATCAAGTAATTTGATTAATCCTTCTTCTTCATATTGTTTTAAAAGTAATTTTATTGTTGAAACTCTTATATCGTATCTCAATGCGATATCCGTTGCAAGAATTGTCTTTTTTTTTAAAATCGCTTCCTTTATTTCGTTTTCAAGATTTTTTGGTATAAACGCGTCTCTTTCAACTATATTTATCTGCTTTGTTCTTCCATATTTTCTTCTGAGATTTAGAGTAGTTTTTCTGACTATTTGTTTTTCTTCTCTTTCCGACACTATTAATCAATTTACTTTTTATGAATTTTTAAAAGTATCAGCTGAATAAAATTATAAATATTTAAAATTTAATAAAATTTTTGATTTATTATTGAAAATTTAATTTCAGCGTTGAATACCTGAATAAAATATTAAAATTCAATAGAATTTGAATAACAATTACGATTTTAACGTTAGAAGAGAAAGACCAGAAGAGATATATTCTGATGTCTCAGATTACTTTAAAGGAGATACCCTTAAACAATACGCCACCTCTAAAAGTATAATAAAAACACAGGAAAAAATTACGATCAGGGCCTTAGAACTTCTAAATCTTGACAAAAATGATGCATTAATCTTGGATGCTGGTAGTGGTCCAGGATTTGCCTCTATGTATTTAAATGAGATAGGATTTAAAACAGTAGCTATAGATCTCATTTCTTTATTCTTAAATTTTTATGATATAAAAAAATTAAATCCAGTTGTATCAGATATGTGTGTTCCTCCATTTAAACCTAATACATTTGATGCTATTATCTCTATTTCAGCGTTGCAATGGATATATAGAGATATTAAAGATGAACAAATGAAAAAAAATTTAAGAAATTTGTCTAAATCCTTTTTTAATATTTTAAAACCTAATTCTCGTGTTTTAATTCAATTTTATCCAAAAAACAAAAAAATTTTAGATAGTATTGGCAAAATTATAGTTAAAGAAACAACATTTAATGGAAATATTATAATAGATAATCCCAATAGCGCAAAAAAGAGAAAAATTTATCTTGTTTTAGAAAAAGGTAAATAAATACTGAAATTATTTATCAAAAATATCAGATTGTTTCAAAAATTTTTGATTGATGGACTTATTGATAAACAAAGTATTTTATTTAACTTCTTTTTTGATATTTTTAATATTATATATCTTTAGAAAATTAAAAAAAAAAATACCTAATTTTAAAATGAGGTTTGAAAAAATGACAAGAAATCGAAGAAGAAAATCACAAATGATTACTATGATTTTCACTTTGATCGTTTTGTTTTCAAGTATATCCCTGATTTTTCCAATATATAACAGTAATTCAGAGCCTGATTTCAATGAGATTGTTGATGAAATTGACGATATACTCCCAAGACTTATTAAAAGCCCCCGTACCAGTAAAATAAGTAGCGCCCCTTGGTGGAATAGCTCTTGGCAATATAGACGACTAATAAATGTTACCAATCCAAAAGTAGATGTCGCTTTTACTAATTATACGACTTCAGTGGTATTTAATCATACATTACATACAGCGGCTGAAGCACTTTTTCCAATGCATTCTGGCTTAAATGATATTAGAATTGTTCAAGATGGTAAGCTTAAAAAGTATTATTACCAAATGGATTATCCCAGCGATAATTTAACTACTGTTTGGTTTGATGTAGATATTGATCAAGGCGAAATTGATACTGACAATATCTTTTTGTATTTTAATGGTAGTGATGGAAACCCAAATAAGGACTCTAACTATTATATAGGTGATATCGCAACAAATAATACAAAAGATGCAATGGGCTGGGTTAGAAATGGTGACTTTGAATTAGATTATGGCGTGGATATTATTGGAGAACAATATCTTACGGATGAATTATTTGGATGGACTTATACTAATACAGCACCCTCTTCATTTGATGCTGATGGAGAATACCAGTATAATGTGGATTATCAACATAACCTTACTGATTCAAATGTTAATCAGGAGAGAACTTTTGGTAATTGGTCTTTCAAATGGGGAGATTTAGGCTCTTGGTTAGATACTGAAGATAAACCAAAACCTCCTCCCGAGGGTTATGATTTTGAAGGCACGCTCTATACTTACCCTTTTATAGTTCCAACAGTAGAAGGAACTGGAGCTGACCTTAAGTTAAAAGTTTATCGAAACTTTAGAGTTTATAACACAGATGATGATTATCAAATGGGATTTTATATAAGGTTGTGT
>JBHLQA010000350.1:0-4157 GCA_048885285.1 Candidatus Odinarchaeota archaeon | reverse complement strand
TTTTTTGCTAAGAAGCCTTTTCTAGGGTCGATTACAATCAATTTTGCTCCCTTTTCATAAGCATGCCAGAAATTAACACCCTTATATTCATCTGGATTCGTCCAGAGAGGATTACAAGCCCATAATATAATACACTTGGGATTATTTACATAATCACACACAGGATGCCTTCCACATGTAGTTAAACTGGCTCCAATACGTGAAAGGTAACACATATGTCCTGCAGTAAGCAAATTTGGTGTACCTAGCAAGTTACCAAACCTTGAAAAATGACTCTCATAATCCCGTCCAGTCCCTTGACCGATAATAATTGCTTCTGGGCCATAGTTTTTGATAACTTCTTTGAATTTTTTAGTTATGGTATCTAATGCTACTTCCCAAGAAATCCTCTGCCAATTTTTACCTATTTTTTTCATTGGATAAATTATTCTATCTGGATGATAAACAAGTTGTGTAATAGCTAGGCCTTTACTGCACATTGTGCCATGACTTATGGGTGATTCAGGATCACCTTCCACTTTTATTACTTTATCATTTTTTACGTGAACAATGACACCACATCCACCATGACAGCTTCTACAAACAGTTCGTATCTTCTTAAAATTATCCATTTTTATAATATATTCTTTTTTCTTTTACTACTATTTGAGTTTTCTTTTTAATACCTTTCCTGCTGGACTTTTTGGTAAGTTATCTACGAATTCAATTATTCTTGGATACATATACGCAGCTATATTTTTTTTAGTCCAATTAATAATTTCCTGTTCATTTACTTTTTCTTTGTATTTATCTCGAAGAACAATAAAAGCTTTTATATCTTCACTTTTGATTGGATGTTTTACACCAATCACAGCACAATCCGAGACTGCGGGATGCTCATGCAAAACTTTTTCAACTTCTCTAGGATAAACACTGTGTCCTTTATATTTTATCATATCTTTGATTCGATCTAAAATATATATATATCCCTCTTCATCAATTTTAGCAAGATCACCGGTTCTTAGCCATCTATAACCACCTGCCTCAAAAAATATTTTTTTGTTCTCTTCAGGCCTATTATGATAACCAGTCATTACTTGAGGTCCAGAAACAACTAATTCACCAGCATTTTCAATTGGTAAAAATTCCATTTTATCATTTATTATACCTACTAAAGTATTAGACATTGGATGACCACAACTTCCTGTTTTCTTCTTTGACCAAGGTGGAGAAATGGCTACACCAGGGCTAGACTCAGTAAGGCCATAACCTTCACCCATAGCAAATCCTGTTCTATTCTCCCATTCTTTTGCTACCTCAATTGGCATTGGAGTTCCACCCACATGAGTGGATTTCAAACAAGAAATATCAATCTTTTCTTCAGTAGATGAGCTTAAGAGGGTAATAAACATAGTAGGTACACCAAACAATGAATTTGGTCTAAATTTTTTTATTATTTCAAGTATTTGTTCTACATTAAAACCTTTTAAGACGAATGCTTTTGAACCAAGAAAAAGAGCAGAAACCAATTCCACAATTTGGCCGAAAATATGATACCATGGGAGTACAAAGATTGAAACTAAATCTTCCTTAAGAAATTTATCTTTTAGATAATCGTTAACTTCTTTGAATTCTAAAATAATAGCAACTAAATTATAATGCGATAAGCATGCACCCTTTGGATGACCTGTAGTACCACCTGTATATTGAATAACAGCAATATCTTTTTTTGGATTAATTTTAAGTTCTGGTGTAGAAAATGGTTCAGGATTTTGATCTATTAAAGTATTAAAATAAATTATTTTATCTGTTTTAGTTTTAATTGGAGTTCCATCCTTTAGGTTAACTAAAATTACTTTTTCCAAAGTTAATTGATCTTCTGCTTTTTTAAATTCATTAAAAAGATTATCATTCATTATGAGATATTTTGCACCTGAATCTCTAATTTGATAAGCTACCTCTCTCGCTATATATAATGGACTAATAGCAGTTACAGTTCCTCCTATATTCAATACAGCAAAGTAGCTTATAATGAAATGTGGACAATTTGTTAACCATAATGCTATTACATCTCCTTTTTTTACTCCTAATTTTGATAGAGAATTGCTAAATCTTAACGTTAATTCTTGTATATACTTGTATGTATATTCTTTGTTCTCATACACTATGAAAGTTTTGTTCTTATATTCTTCAGTATATTTTTTGAATAAATCACATAAAGATATATCTTCAGGAATTTCTACTTCTAAAGGAACTCCCTCAGGTAAATAATCCTTCCAATTTCGATTTTTGATATAATCTGGTAATTTCATACTTATTCATTTCTTTTTTATCAAACATAAAGATCTATCATTATATCTGTTTTAAACTCTAAAATTCTTTAATCTTTTTGCATATATTCTTAAATTCATCTATAATCCTTAGTTAAATACTTTTTTGTCTTCCTCATAATTGAAATGACATAATAACTTTTACCAATAAGCATCTCAACTTCCATGATAATCAATTAGTTGAGTTATCAAATTGTTCTTTAATATTTTTTATTCTTGACATAAAATAATAATTCTAATTCCTTCTCCTCGTTTCTTAACGTCAAAAGCTTTATTTATTTTTGAAAGTGGGAATTTATGCGTAATTATTGGTTTAAGTTGAAGTGAACCATTCTTAACTAAATTGATAATATTTGGATAATCCACAGGACGGCAACCGAGACTTCCTATTACTTCCATTTCTCGAAACATTACACGACCTATATCGAATCCATCCCATCGCTTAGGTGAATATCCAACAGCAACTAAACGCCCTCCAGTTCGCAAACTATTAAATGCTTGTTTCATTGTTGTAGGATGTCCAATTACTTCAAAAGCAATATCTGCCCCCCCTCCTGTTATTTTTCGAATTTCGCCAATTATTTCTCTTTCAGTTTTATCTTTCGCTAAAATAGTTTCATAAGCTCCAATCTCTTTAGCAATTTCAAGCTTTTTTGGAACATTATCAACAGCAATAGCTAAGCCACCAGCAACTCTAACATTTTGAACAACATTTAACCCTATTCCACCACATCCAATTATCACTACCCAATCACCAGGTCTCACTTGAGCTCTATTTTTTACTGCGTGATATGGTGTTGAAATAGCATCCGAAATGATACAACTTTCTTCTAAAGACAATTCAGGAGGTAGAGGGATTACATCTTTTATAGGAACTTTTATTTGTTCTGCAAATCCCCCATCAATATGGTTCCCAAGCATTATTTGATTAAGACAAATATTTTCTCTTCCTATTCTACAATTAAAACAATATCCACAGGAAAGCACGGCAGGGATAATAACATGATCCCCTACCTTGAAATTTTTTACATCTTTACTTATTTCTTTAATACGTCCTGATATTTCATGACCTAAAATAAGAGGTGGTTGTTTAACTGTTGGTACCCCATACTCAAGATAACTAAAATCAGTATGACAAACGCCACATGCTTCTATATCTATTATAGCTTTACTTAATTCTCCAGTAATAGTGGGATCGGGATAATCATTATCTATTTTTAAAGGTTCTTTTACTCTTTCAAAAACTGCTGCTTTCAAGTTGATTTCCTACATTTTAATTTATTATTATTCTTAATTAATTTTTCAAAATAATTTAATATTCGTTAAATAAAAAGCTTCATTGAGAATAGAATTCTCTTGATGATATATTTCAAGAGAAATATGAAAAAAAGAAATATTTATACACACATTAACTTAATATGCAAGATAAACTGATAAAAGTACTATAAAAATAAAATAAAAAACTGTGAAATCAAATAAAGAATTAATTAAAGATAAAAAAGTTCAAAAAAGACGTTCTATAGGAAAAGATTGGGAAAGAAGATTCAGCGTCGAAGAAAGTAGGGTAACTGAGTATGTAGAATTGTATAAATCTATGGGTTTTGAAGTGCGGGTAGAAAAATATTCTCATAATGAAAAGGAAGATTGTCAATTCTGTACTGAAACTGATTTTGATAATTTAAAGACAATTTATATTAAACTAAAAGATAGTGAACTGATATAGAACAATAGTAATCCAACAATTATTTATAATATCTTATTATTCTCTAAGGAACTCTTCATACTGTTTGAACTAATTCAATTACTGAGATATGGAATAATTCTTCTATGATTCATTTTCGATATCGA
>JBHLQA010000349.1:0-4174 GCA_048885285.1 Candidatus Odinarchaeota archaeon | reverse complement strand
GGTAAAGCTGTCCAATTTTCAGTGTTCGCTAACATTTCAGACCATGGGCGTTCAGGTATCAAGACTTCTTTATAATCAGTTCCAAGAAATAATTTATCTCCAGATCTATTAATACTTTCTCCTAATGTAACAGCTGAAGATACCTCTACTTTCCCTTTTTTAGCATATAACTGTGAAAAAGTATCCCCACGTTGTTTTACTTTTTCCTTTTTTTTGGTTTTCTTTTTTTTTTTTTCTTTTGTCATTGTAACTTTGCCTTCTTATTGTAGTAGTTCATTTAATTATATAAAAAAATGAATTTTTTACTTACGTTATATATAAATAATTTTAGTTTTATAGTTTTTAGTTCTTACCTTTATTTTATAATAAGGATTGGATAAAAGTCTTGAAAATATCATAATCATTAATAAATTCATAAGAAAGTACTAAGTTAATTACCTTACATTTGGAGATTGGAAATATTTCTTTTAAATAATCAACAATTTTACCTCCCTTGAAAAAAGAATCATCTGTAATTATGTTAATGGAATCTCCAATTTTAGCAACTTTAGAGTGAAAGATTGCTTCCAAACCAACCTCATCTGATACGATAACAGTAGGTTTTCCTAAGTATGGAATAAAATCTAAATTGAAAATTATTACTTGATTTGGAGCATTATTAATTTTGCTAAAAAATTGCTTTAATGAAGTCTGAAGAGTTCTAAGTTCCCTTTCATTATAATTATTTTTTGAGGGGAACACATAGTAGGCTATTGAGTTGTTTAATGAATATTTTATATCATTGTATAGACGATCTATTATAGGAAAAATACTAAAGTCGAAACCGAATAATGATAAGAATGCAATTGAAAAATTAAAATCATTTATTAGTAGATTATTACTAACATTTCCTCCATTTAAAGAAAAATATCTTATTTCATTACTTACAGCGGAACTGAGTATATTTAATACATAATACTGAGAAAATATTAATTGTGATTCTGTCTTTGTTCTAATTTCATCAACCATCACATAAATATCTTCAAAAATATCTTTTCTAATTTTTTCCTTAACTTCAGAAATATCCAAATTTTCAATAATAGTATGTGCTTTCGTAGGACTTTCAATCTCAGCAAAAATAATGATAGAATCTTTAAAGATTTTATAATATTGCTTTTTATTATCTTTTTTGAGCAAATTTAAGATTTTTTCAAGAATCAAATTAACAACAACAGTTAATTCAGATTCATTATTTTGTTCCTTCAATTTTTTTGCTATATTGAATAAGATTTGAATCTTTCGAATTTCACTCTCCACATGCCCTATTAATTTTAATGCTAATAATGGATTTAATTCAATCATCTTACTATAAATCTTAAGGAATAAATCCTCCTTCGATGAGGAATCTTGAATTAAAAGAGCAACTTTTATTGCTCGTTCTGGATCAATTTCAACGTGATCTTGCGCTAGAAGTTCTATTAACTGTTGCTTATCTTTTGAATCACTCAAATTATTAACAATTTGTAAGGTGGAATCAATATTTTTTAATCCATAGGCTCTAATTAAATTAAAGTAGAACTCTGTTTTTTCTTTCTTTTTAGATAGCATTAATGCTAACTCCAAAGCACGAGTTGGATTGTTATTTGAAAGATATCCTTTTGCTAGATTTTTCAAATATTTATCTATTTCTTCTAAAAGTTCTGGGTTTTTTGCCCCTGTAGCTTGTAGAGATGTATATTCTTCTCTTAATTTTTTTAATTGTTGTTCTGCTTTTTTTATTACATCTTTCTTCATGTCAATAATAAAATCGTTTTGGTCAAATAATTCCATACTTTTTTTATCACTTAATATATAATTCTCTAAAATTTTGTTGAATTTTCTTTCTTGGATTTTTTCTCTTATTTTTTGTACTTTTACAGAATACTCTGTAATTTTTAACCAATAGACTTTAATTGTTAATTTACCAAAACCATCTGAAGTGGGTTCTAATTTTAATTCTAAATTTTTTGTTTCTTTAGGCCTAAACTCAGTTATTTCCTTGAGACCGATAGGTTCAACAATAATAGATAAATTTTCGCCCTCAAATTCAAACTTAAAATTTTCAGTTTTACTTTCATTATTTATTATTTGAATTGAAATGCTATTGTCAATTCCAGGAATCAATAAATTTTGAGGGAATTTAGTAATATTTAAAGATATAATTTTATTTAGATCTGACATAATTCGATTTTTTTTGCTTACCTAACTAATACTAAATCAGAATATCTCATTATTTTTTAGGTTTGATTTTTATCATTAAAAAAAAAACATTCATAAAATTCCAAAAGAATTAGCGGTCCTATTTTCCCATTCGGCGATTTCTTGCAATATAATCCTTGAGGTCCTCAATTACCATTTCTTTATTATAATCAGGCCAATGTTCTTTTCGAAATTTAAATTCTGCATAAGAAGAGTCCCATAATAAAAAACCTGAGATTCTTGCTCCATCATTCATACCAGTTCTAATAATATAATCTAAGGGAGGGAAGTCTTTAGAATAAAGATGTGATTTTATTAATGATTTATTTACCTGTTCTGGTGTAATTCCATTACTTACTATTTCCTTTACAGCATCAACAATTTCTTCATGTCCGTCATACATAACACAGAGATTAATGAAATTTTGATTGTTATCATCAGTAAATTCAATTAGTTCTTGAAACTTAGCCCTAACGTCGATTGGTAACATTGAAATCCTTCCGATAATATTAAATTTAACTTTTTCCTCTTTAACAATTGATTCATTTATTATATTATCGATAGCTTTGATCATCAACTTGTAAATATAGTCTATTTCTGCAGGTTTACGTTTCCTCACATTTTCGAGTGATAATAAATATAAACTTAAATAATGAATTCCCGCATCAAAGAAATCGAATAATCGCTTTTTAAGATTTTCATAACCAATTAGATGTCCTAAATTAATTTCAAGATTTCGCTTTTTGGCCCATCTTCTGTTAATGTCTAGAAGTGGAAATCCCTTCTAAGTACCATCAATAATAAGGCCAATATGCTTAGGTAATCTTTCCTTTTCTTTTATTTTCAGTTCTTCAAGAATTGTTTGCATGAAATTGAAATAAATAAATTTTTACTTTCAATATTAATATGAATATTAAAGGTATTAAATTTTTCTTAAAAATAGTAAAATCACTCTATTATTAGATTTATACATTTTTTTAGGAAAAGATCAAATCTTAATAAAAAAAAGTTCATATCAGACTCACTGAATTGCTTTATTTTGTTTGTGTATTATCTTACATAATATTTTCTAATATCCCTCTAATTTGCTTTAAGACTTTTGATTGAGTTATTTTTAGTAAAAACATCCTTTTTATAACAAAAAATCATTTAGCCCCTTATGAGTATTCTTTTTATATAGATTGTTTATAATAAATTAATTACCTTTATCTACCAAAAATTAAGATAAAAATATTAGAAATTCAAAAACAAAGACTTAATAATTAAAAAGTAATTAAAATGAAAATAAATAACGTAAAAAAGAAAGTAATTCTATAAACCTTTTTACTAATTATTAATTTTTCTGGAGTACCTTCATTTTTTCCAACTAAACGAGAAATTTATGGTTAAGAATTAAATATTCAAAAATCAGATCTAGATGGGATACCTATGACTAATACGGGAATTACGTCAATTCTCCTGCTGATGGTAAACAGTATCATGTACTAGTAAAAGGAAATCATCCTGGAACCTATAGATTTGAAAATGATGCTACTGGTTCTAATCCAACTGGATGGGATACATATAAGCCTTTGTATACATCAGTTCAAGGAATCAATGAAGTGGATTCCCATAAAAAGGATTTATAAATGTACGACGGAAATGAAGAAATGTATCCACCTATCCACACATATTTTAATAATGAGAAAACTTCTGGAACAGCCGAATGGCAATTCAGGCAAAGTAATAATAAAAAATTAAATTAATTTTTATTAGTTGACCATTCTAAAGGTGTTTATATTATTATTCTTACCAACTATATAAAGAGTCAACGGATTCAAGGCTATAATGGTTCTATGCATAATTTATGGACATTTTCTTAGAGTATATAGTATCATATAAATACTAAATTTGAGATCGGTACTGTTGGAGATAGGGCAAACGATTGATATTTAACAATTAAGGGCATCAATTATGG
>JBHLQA010000348.1:0-4181 GCA_048885285.1 Candidatus Odinarchaeota archaeon | reverse complement strand
CTTCGTCTTGTATTTTCTATTTCTTTGCTCCTCATAACATAATGGTAAGAAATTAAATTAAAAGCGTCTTGAACATTGTTTCCTGTTAATGCACTTGTCTCAATATAAGACAGCTTAATTTTTTCGTGTTCTGATAAGGAGTTAGCAAGTTTTGCTCCTTCTTGATACAATATTTTTCTATCATCATTTAGATCAGTTTTGTTTCCAACAATTATAATTGGGATATTTTGTTTAGGTGTAAATAATTTTAATTCTTCATACCAATCCTTTACATTCTCAAATGATTCATGATTAGTTAGATCAAAAACAATAAATGCTGCTTGGGCACCTAAATAGTATACTTTACGAAATCGTTTAAAATATTTTTGTGCTCCTAGGTCGTACAAATTTACTCCAATATTATTTCCAAAAAAATCATACTCGTGAAAGAGCATATTAATACCTAATGTAGCTCTATAATCTATAGAAAATCTATTTTCAACAAATCTTCGAATTATTGAAGTTTTTCCAACTTCATGATCCCCTAAAATTACGAATTTAAATCGATAATCTCCCTTAGTACCCATAGACATCTGATATAACTGATTTTTTAGGCGTTCTACATTTCCAGCTTCATATTCAAAATTAGGGACTGAAACTTGAATTAATGTATCTTCATCACTTGTGAGAATTTGAGCTGTTTTTTCTGCTAAAAAAAAACCATATGGAGAAATTTTTTCAATTGATGCCATATCTTCTAACACTAAACTTAAAATTCTTTCTTCATCAACAGAGATAAATAAAAGACGATGATCCTCTGTGTCAAAACTAGCATTTCCAAATTTCTGAAATTCAAATTCATTTCGCATTCTTTCTAAGATAGGATTTATTATTGAAGTTAACACTGAAACAAGTTCCATATCAATATCTTTTCTTTTCTCTCCTGCAATTACTAATCCTTCAGAATCAGAAACAATTACAGATTCTACTTCTCTGTTAGCTTCTAAAAATTTATTAAATAATTCTTTAAAGAGCTTATTTTTTTGCACAGGCACATCTCTCACTCCAAGTCAAGATTTTCATTTTTTGATCTAATTCTTAAAAATATTATATTATTTTGAATTTATTATTATTATTGATCATAAAATCTAAATGATAGTTGTTTAGAGAAACCATTTCTTGAAATATAATAAAAAAAATATCTTAAAGATATTTACTAAAGTAAAAAATCACTATTACTATATTATTTATGAATTCCTCTTAAATATGCTGTGTTTTTTTAAAAATTATTAAACCATTAGTCTATAATTTTTAAATGTAATAGAATAATTTTTTATAAGAAATCATGATATCAAATTTTTTAAAATACAATTTATTGAATGAATTAGTCATTCGTGAGATTGAAAAGAAAGATTTAGATCAAGTTATTCAACTGATAAAAATAGTCTACCAAGAAAATTATGATAAAAAATATTATGATAAGAGTTATCTTGAAAAATACATAAATAACACTAAAAAAAAAATAACATTCTGGAAAGGTGCATTTTTTCAAGAAAAATTAATAGCTCAGATGTTTTTAACAATTAAAAATGGATTAGGAAAACTAAAGTTTACGATGGTTGATCCCGAATTTGCATCTAAAGGAGTATTAACATATTTAGGATTTAAAATGGAAAAGATTTTACAGCTACCTATTGTAAAAAATTCGAATTTTCATATTGTTTATGCTTATGTAGGCAATAAGAATGTTCCTGTGATTAAAGCTTTAGAAAATTTTCAATTTAAATTATTTGGTCGAACTCCAAGTCATAATAAAAACACTTTTTATAAAATTTATGGAAGAGTTATTGATTTAGGACGGTGGAAATATATAACACCCCATTTTAATATTAGTAGATTTATTCAAAAAATTAATATAAAATACAAATTAAAAAGATTATTATCTGTTTTTGTATCATCATCCACAGATTCTGTTAATAAATCGACGACTATTGAAAGGAAACATACAATAAAAAACAAGAAAAAAAAAATTTCTTTTTTAGTAGAAGAGAAAGAATATGCAATCATGAATGAAAATGATAATTCCTGGTATGATTTTAAATTCATTAACGATCCTTCTAGAGATATAAAATTCTCAATATTGGTAGATCTTATCAGGAAATTTAAAAATAATCAAAAGATTTTTTCAATTTCTATGCTTATAGATGTAAATGATCTTCATATTCAAGATTTTCTGCTGAAAAAAAAATACAAATTTTTCGCTTATTTACCATTTTATCATGAAAATGATATTATCTTAATGGGAACAAAAAAAGAGGCGATATTATGAAAGAGAAAATTGGATTTTTTAAAACCTTAAAATTTGATGATCGTTCAACAGAACATATGGCTTTAGAAGTATTAAATAACCCAAAATATGATGATTGCAAATATGTTGATAAAAATGAAATTGAAAAAGCTTTTGATGAATATGGATATAAATTAAATCCTTTTAATGCTAATACATACAGTTCCTTAATGGATTCTCCCCATATCGAGGGGCATTTTTTAAAAGCCAACTTACCTGAAGTGGAATCAATAGTATTTGATGATATTTGTAATATTGAATATTTACATAGGACTATGGATTTACACCCCGATATTACTCACTTAGCATTATCTACCTACGCAATGGCAATGGATAATACGATAGAAGTGGTAAAAGAAATAAGAAAGGAATATCCCGATAAAGAGATCATTTTAGGAGGAATAGGGGTGCTGTTTCCTTATCTAAAGAAGTATGTCGACCCTGATCATATGTGTTATGAACAGGGAAAAGGTAATGGAGTAAATTGGTTGAGAAAATTTTTCAATTTGAAACCTTATAGTAAGGAAGAATATAGGATACCTATAATCGTTTCAAATAGAGGTATATTTAATATAACAACTGCTTATCTAGTTACTCAGATAGGTTGCCCTTATGGCTGTGATTTTTGTATTACACCTAGTTTCTTAAAATATGTACCTTTAGCTAATAGTTCAAAAAAAATAATTAATATCCTAGAAAAGATGCGTAATAAAACTGATGAGGATATATTTTTATTTCTATGTGATCCAAACGCTTTATTTCCAGTAAAGGTTTGGAAAGAAGTATTCGATTATTATATAGAAAATAATCAAGGAAATAAAATATTTTTATTTTGTTTAGTTTCCTTAAATCACCTACGTCTATTCAATTTAGAAGTAATTCAACAAAAAAGTGCATTGAAATTTTTAATGATTAATTTTGGAATAGAGAGTGTTTTATCAAATTATGAAAAAAATAAAGGGGTAACAAATGACTCTATAAACCATATCAATAATTTGGGGATTGCTACCTTTCATAATTTCATTTTAGGTCTTCTTTTTCATACAAAACAGTCTATTAACATAGAAATTGAGAGGAATTTAGCATTCGATTCCACTTGGTTTTCAGTCAATACTTTAAAACCACTTCCCACTACTAAGACATATATAGAATTAAAGAAAGAGAATCGAATTTTTGGAGAAGACTTACCACCAGAATTTCTATATAGAGAAGGATTTTTCCCATTCCAACATAAATATTTAGGGGGAGGATTCTCAGCTCTAAAATATGCGTTTAAGGCTTATTATGATTGTGAAAGAAAAAGTATTAATTCTTATAGCCGACTTGTTGAAATTGTTGATAAATTACCTATAGATATCGATTCAAGCTTTATAAAAGCGCTTAAATTTATTTTTAGAGATCTTAGCAGAAAAAACTATAATCTAATTCATGCTAGAATGCCATCTAAATTTGTTGATAAATATCAAGAAAATTTTGAAATAGTTTTCTCAGAAAAAATTTGATTTATTTTATATTTCTCAAAAAAGGACATCATTAATTTATATTCAAAACTTTCTTTTGTAATTAGGCATGAAAACAAATTATTGTTTTCAATAGGTTTTTCAATATCAATCCAATTAAATTTCTCAAACAATAGTAAAAGGTCTTTTTCAAAATTCTCTTGTGAATAAACTAAAAGTTCTTCAACTATTTCTTCTATAACCTTTTTCCCATCTTCATGGTTTTTAAATGATACAATAGATTCATTGAAATTTGACATTCTAATCCAAGAATGCGTTTTTTCATCATTTAAGATATAATGAAAGTTTAAAATCTTATCTAAATTTTTATTAAGCAGAGCAACTCTATTTTCAAG
>JBHLQA010000347.1:0-4195 GCA_048885285.1 Candidatus Odinarchaeota archaeon | reverse complement strand
AAATAGAAGATGAGATTGATTTGAAAGAGGCTATGAAAAAAAAAGCAGCAGAACTCAAAATGAAAGATATGCAAGCAAAAGCATCTGTAGAGAAGTTTACTAAAGATAAACTCAGAGAATTAGCTAAGCAACATGGTGTATTATTAGCACTAACACCTGAATTAAGAGAAGAAGTCAAAGAATTACAAAAAAAATATAACATTCCGTCATCAAAAATCATTACGGAACAAATAACTGAACATGATGTATTGAGAAAATTCTCAAAAATTGATTATCAGAAATTAGGGATGTTAGCATACCAAAGAATATTAATGAGTAAAGAGGAAACTGGAGGAATAATCCCTCTATCAGAAGTATTTGAATTAGTGAATACTGGAATTTTAAATGGGAATATTGAAGTTAAAGACGTTGAGAAAGCATTAAAATTACTCAAAAAAACAAAAGTTATTGAGGATATTACTGAATTAGATACAGGAGCTATCATGGTTCGATTTTTTCCGATTCAATATACAGGAGATGAAACGAAAGTACTCAACCTTGCTAAAGAAAAGGGAGTTCTTACCTTGGAGGATATTTGTAGAGGGTTGAATTGGTCTCAAGACCGGGTATTAAGAGCTTTACAATCACTCGAAAATAGTGGAATTGCAAAATTTAGGGAAAATATTCTAACAGGGAAACAATGGTATTTTCCATCAATATAAAAAAGAGTAATTTCTTATTCTAACCTAATTTTAAAAGCTAGTTGTCCATTATCTAGTTTTAATACCTTTGCTTTACGGTTCTTGGCAAGAATCTTAAAAATTTCTTCTAAATCTTCTAATGGAAGTGAACTAAAATCCTCTTGTTTTGCTTCTCTTAATTCATATATCATAATAGGTTCGATCTTACCATTTTCATAAGCCCAGTTATATATTTCATCTGACCATACTTCAAGTGTCTTCCAGTAAACTCTTAATTTATCCTTTTTTTTTGAGAACCATTTAGCTTGGTTTTGACTTATTAATTCTTCAGCAATTTCTTTTACATATTGTTCACGTTTGGCAAAATTTATAAATGGTTTATGAGTAATTATTTCTCTTGTATATATAATGTGAAGAACGGCAAATCTTACATAATCGAAAAGAACTTTTGCCCATTCTGCTTTCCATGAGATATAATCATTTTCATTTTTTTTTTTGTCAGGCATAGTATACATAAATTTCTTTCTTTCTTCTTCCAGCCAAGGATATGCATTTAATAAATTTTCATATGCACTTAATTTTTTTTCTAATAATCCTTTTTCTCCAAGAATTTCTTCTTCAAGAGTTTGTAATTCGGTTTCAACTTGCTCAGCATGCTTCTGATATACTTTAGTATCTATCTCACCTAACTTAGATGATAGTATATTCTCAAGTTTATCAAATTGATCTTCAATATAATTTAACTCCGTTGATTTAATTTCATTTTCTTTTATGATTTTTTTTTGAGTCGCTTCGATTTCTAATTGTTCTTTTTCTTGCTTTAATTTTCTTAAACGAGCTAACTCATTCCTTAGCTCTTTTAGTTCTTTTTCTGCTTTTTCCTTATCTACTTTAGGAATTTCCTTAGGTTTTTCTCTTTGTTTTTCCATTTTACTCATCAACTTTTCTTAAGCTTCCCCATACTCCTTAGCCCAATCATTATATTGTTTTAATAATACCTTATTAGTCATTGGTTTTACCTTTTTAAGAGTTTTTTTAAAATCCTTCAGATTAATATCTCTTACCTCTACATCTTTATCTGAATCCTCCAAAAGGCCACTCATATCTAATTCACGAACGGGTAACATTATTACTTCACGACATACATTTGCTATATCTCTTCCAGAGTACCCCTCACTTCTCACTGCGAGTTCAATAAAATCTTCATCTGACAAAGCTGTATTTACCCCCTCAGTATGGATTTTAAAAATACCGGCTCGTCCTTTCAAATCTGGGAGAGGAACATGCACTCTTTTTTCAAATCTACTTAACATAGCGTTGTCTATATCCCATGGACGATTTGTTGCCCCTAATACTAAGAGGGGTTTATCAGGAGTCGATTTCAATCCTTGGATCTCACTTAGTAATTGTGTTTTAACCCTTCTCTCTCCACCACTCTCAGAGCCCTCGCCCCGTTTTGTTGCAACTGAATCAATTTCATCCATAAATATCAAACTAGGTGCTTTCATTCGGGCAATTTTAAATAAAGAACTTATTAATTTTTCACTTTCTCCTAACCATTTACTTAATAAATCAGCAGAGGATGCACTAAAAAATGTAGCTTTACATTCGGTTGCAGCTGCTTTTGCTAATAAAGTTTTCCCACATCCAGGAGGTCCAAATAGTAATATTCCAGACCAAGGTCTTCTCGCCCCAGTAAATAATTCTGGCTTTGCTATTGGTAATACTATCGCTTCTCTAACAGCTTGTTTAACATTTTCTAATCCAGCAATATCATTCCATTTGACATTAGGAGATTCTGTAACGATTGTTCCTGATATCATTTCAATAAGTTCTTGTTCTTCTGATGATACCCCTATTTCCGATTTATCAGCATTACTAGACTCATCTGAACTTATACTCGGTTTTGATCCTCTTGGTCTAGCTCCTCCCAATTGAGATTTTAATACTTTGGCTCGCTCCATATATTCTTCAATATTCTTTTGACATAACATTCTCATTTGAGGATTTTTATTATATTTCATGAACTGCATTAGGATTTCTGCGGCGCGTTGATATTTATTTATAGCTTGTCTGTATTTACCTTGACTGTCTAAAGCCACTGCCTCCTTAGCAGTCTGGACTGCGAATTGATAAAGTTTAGAATCAACTGATGACATATTAAATATACCAAGATATTTTTACTATTTATAGCTAATGTAATTTATTATTTGGTATAATTAATAATTTTATCTCTATATATCAAATTTGCTGAATAAATAAGGAGTAAGTTCTTGTCCTAGGCTATATAATTATTGGACTCCAAAAATAATTATATAAGACCGAAGTTTTATATATATTATATAATTACTAATAATTTTTGATGATTATGGGTTTTCTTAAAGATATCTCAAAATGGCTTTCAGGTGGTAAGAGAGGGAAAGATAATATTCGATCTGCTGCAGTAAAATTAAAAGTCTTTAACAAAAGATTGATGAGACAGACAAAAAAATTAGAAATGAGTGCAAAACTCGCAAGAGATAAAGCCGTAAATTTAAGAAAGCAGGGGGATTTAGATGGTTCTAAATTTCAAGCACGCAATTATCTTCAAGTTAAAAAACAAGCAAGAGCAATAGAACAATTTCGTACAAATTTAGAGGGATTACAATTTAAATTGGAGCAAGCAACAGCAGTTAAAGATGTGTCACAAATAATGACAGGAATTGCCCAGTCTCTATCAACTTTAAAAACTCAGCTATCCGTTCCACAGATGACTCAAATTATGAGCCAAATCGATATTGATATGGAAGAATTTGCAGTAACAGCTGATATTGCGACAGAGGGTATGGATAGTATTAGTATTGATACTGCAGTTACAGATTCTGATGTAAGTGATGTTTTAGGAGAAATTGATGCTGAAATTCAAGTAGAAATGGGAGTAGCATTACCAAGTGCAGCTTCTGGGGCATCCGATGAGAAAATTGCAGAGTTAGAAAAAGAATTGAAGCGATTGAAATCTGATGAATAATACGTGGATTTCTTTTATTTCTATAAATAACTATATTGTATTTCTAAGAGAAAATTGTTTTTCATTTTTAATTAAATAACTTAACATCTCTTTTTAAAAGAAGATAAATAATTAACATTATAAATATTTCTTTTAGATTAAATTTAATAATTCATTTTACAATTATAGATTTAATTATAGATTTAAATATAAAAAAAAAGTAGAATGGCTGAGAAGTATAGCTTCAAAGTAATTATAATTGGACCAGGTGCGGTCGGTAAAACTAGTTTACTAAATAGGTTTGTTCATAATGAATTCTCTCTAAAGTATAAATTGACTATAGGCGTAGATTTTCTTACCAAAACTTTAGAATATGAGCCAGAAAAATTTGTAAAACTCCATATATGGGATATTGGAGGACAAGAAAAATTTAAATTTCTCCATCGGAGCTTTTATGATGGCGCATTTGGGGCATTAATTGTTTTTGATCTTGCAAGACACCAAACATTCATCAGTATGAAAGAATGGC
>JBHLQA010000346.1:0-4216 GCA_048885285.1 Candidatus Odinarchaeota archaeon | reverse complement strand
CGATCAGGTGATCAAGGAAAGGGAAGTACCTTTTACTTTCGTTTGCCCTTTACACATTCATAATGTAAATTTTACCTATTTAAGGTTTTTAAGGGAATTTCAATTGGATAACAAGGATATTGGTAAATATTGGGATGAAAACGCTGAAAATTGGACCAAACTTGCCAGATTGGGATATGATCGAAGCAGGGATTTGATTAATTCACCTGCGTTTTTTAAAATGTTGCCTGATATTTCAAATTTAAACGGGCTTGATATTGGATGTGGAGAAGGGTACAATACACGAATAGCAGCAAAAAAGGGAGCAAAATTAATTGCGATTGATATTTCTGAAGTGTTTATTAAACAAGCGAAGGATATTGAAAAGCAAAAACCATTATGGATTGAATACAAAATCGCAAGTGGTACTGAACTTCCCTTTCCTGATAATGATTTTGATTTTGCCATAGCTACTATGAGTTTAATGGATATAGCAGACAACGAAAAAGCAATAGAGGAAGCTTTTAGAGTTATAAAACCCGGTGGATTCTTTCAATTTTCAATTACACATCCCATTGTAAGCAATTCAGATTTTAAATGGATTAGAAATGAAGAAGGAAGAAAAATAGGATTTATTATTGAAGATTATTTTAAAAAATTAAATGGAGAAATTGAAGAGTGGATATTTGGTGCTGCTCCTAAGAACCATACTGATAAGATGGAAAAATTTAAGATTCCAAGATTTACTCGAACTCTATCTGAATGGCTGAATTTATTAATTGACAAAGGTTTCATATTAGAAAAGTTCTGTGAACCTTGTATTGAAGATGATCTCTTAGAGAAACATCCTGAAGAATATGATAGTCGAATTATCCCTTTTTTTTTAATTATAAGATGTCGTAAACCTAAATAAAGAATATGTAATTAAATTTAATCTATTTTGAGCTCTTTAGCATATTCATATATAATAGAGCCAAAAAAATCACCTTTTTTACCAGTTTCTTTAAATCCATGTTTTTTGTAAAAACTTTGCGCTCTTTTTAATGCTTTTGTAGTATCTAATGTTAAAATAGTACAATCTTTTGAAAAGGCATCATCCTCAACTTTTTTCAATAAAGCTGCAGCAGAACTACTTCTACCCTGATATTTGGGTAATACTGCCATCCCGCGAATATGACCTTCTACTTTACTTACTTTCTGCCAACCAATCGTCCCTATAACCGTCCCATTTTTATCGATTGCAACGTAAAGGGTCATTTCTTTCATCCGTTCTATTGCAACTTGCTCAGACATAACCGTATCAGCAAATCCTTCTGGAGAATAGTAAGGGCGATATTCTTCAAATGCAGTTAATATAACTTTATGGATATTGTTTGCATCATGAAATTCTGCATGACGAATTTTATAATCTTTTTTCATTGCTATTATATGATAAGATTAGTTTACATGAATTTATTAAATTAAATTTCGTTTAAAGTAATAAAAATTTTAGAATTTGCTTTAACAATAGAGAAATAATGAGAAATTAAATATAAACTTTCTTTAATTAGCTCAAACTTTTTATCTGATTAGTTTATTCCAAGATAAATTGGAATTCACATAATTTATCACCATCAGATATTCGCTTTATAGGAATAATTTTTGCACTAATCCCCAAAGCATCTATCCAACCTTTATGTCTAATATTACATGCACATTCATATTCATGTGCTTCTTTTGATTTTTCTACTTCTTTCCAAATATAACATTTTTCAACTATTCCTGAACCTTCTTTTTCAGAATTAACAAAGAATTTAAAATTCATTACTTTAGGGGCAATAACATCCATGAATGTATTCATAACTTTTATAAGTTCTGGTACTGTCTTCACTGATCCTTTTTTGATTCCCAAAGCACTTAAAATATAGCGTGCTTCGATTTTTCCCATTGAATAAAGTACTTGTTGATTTAATAGATTAGCCTCTTTTATTCCGTACTTTTTCTTCGATTTTAAAAACCATTGCCCATCATGTTGAGTCCAACACATCTGTAAAATAAATTTTTGTGTTTCTAAAGGTATATTATATTTTTCTTTTTGCACTAACTCCATATATTTATCACCTCAACTTCATAATTAGTTTTACATTTTGATATTTTTATTTTTTTTAATATTGTTTTTCGATCAAAATAAACTAATTTTTGGTTGAAAGCCATTATAGAGAGAAAAGTATAATATCTATGTCAGTGAAAGATTGTGATAAATTAGAGGAGAAATACATGGTTAATATTTTTATTTGCGAAAATAAGATATAGAAATTAATTTTAGGAAGATAATTCTTAAAGTAAACAAAAGATAAATTGAAGAAATAAGAAAATAAAAATTAAATTATGCTTTTTCAATTTTCAAATAGTAGTTTTCACCATCAAGTTTAAATTCTAAAAGCTTATGGTTATGTTTTTCTATATAACGTTTAATGTTTTCTCCAGCTTCGGCATAATCACCAGAAACTTCTAATATATCACCATTATTCATCTCAAGAAGTTGTCTTTTTGTCTTCGCTACAGGCATTGGACAAACAAGGTTAGAACAATCTAATTTATATGATTCAGTCAAATTTTATTCACCTTTCCAAAATTAACTAAATAAAACATTATCCGCGTCTACACACATCTCAACAAATCCATTCATGGTTGTTTTTTCAATTCCTTCCATTAATTCATCTTCAGTTAATCCACGTGCTTTCATACACACTCCACAAGCTTTTACATTAGCTCCTTCAGAGATTACATCTGTCATCCACTTTCCTATATTATCATAAGTACTAGGATCTTGATTTTTTTTACCTACAAAAATACCATCCTCAACAAGGAATATGTTAATCTTATGTCCTTCTAATAATGCCGTATAAGCAAATCTTAGCATAGTGTACGGACGTTCCACAGTATAACCACCATCCCCGATTACTACAGTAAATATCTTGTTCTTTTCCGTCAAGTAAAATCATTCTCTCTTTCTTATTAGTTTAAAATTAGTTCTTTAGACAATTACCTTAAAAGTCGAATGTTTATTAATTTATTTGTAACAATTTATCAATAAAATCGATAAATAAAAATATAAAAAATTCTATAAATTACAAAGAGAATATCAGTATTTTAATGAGAATTATATTATGAATATTGAATATATAAGAAATTTTATAAAATTAATTCAATTTAAGAGCTTTTCTAAATTAGCAAAGGAATTATCTATTTCTCAAAGCACAATATCACACCAAATTTCTCAATTAGAAAAAAGTTTTGGTGGAACTGTATTAATTGATAGAACCACTAAGAAATTCGAATTAACTGACGCAGGTAATACATTACTCAAATATGGTGAACAGATAATAGAGATCTATGATGAATGTAAACTAGAAATCTCTAAATTTAAAGATCAAATCACCGAAGACATTATAATATCTGCTTCAACAATTCCAGGATCTCATATCTTACCACGATATTTAGCAGATTTTAGAAATAAAAATTCAAATATTAATTTTAAGATCCTAATTAATAACTCGAAAAAGTCTATTGAAAATTTAAAGAATAGTATGGCAGATTTTGCTGGAATTGGGAGTTTTATGGGCAATGATGACAAAAATTTCGATTGTATTAAAATTGGAGAAGATGAGTTAAAGTTTATATGTTCACCTGATCACAAACTACTAAAAGATGGTAATAATGTGAATTTTAATGAACTTAACAAATATCCATTCGTATGGAGAGAAAAAGGTTCTGGAATGAGAAATATATTTAAACATCAGTTTCCAGATTATGAAAAATTAAAAATTGAATTAGAATTTAATGACAATGATTCAATAATTTCGACTGTTAGTGAATCTAATTACATTAGTATTATGAGTGAAATTATGGCTGATAAAGCAGAATTAGCTGGATTAATTAAATCCCTGAAAATTAAAAATTATCCAGTTATAGCAAAAAGATCTCTGTTTTTTATTAAATTAAAAGGAAAGCAATTGAGTAAGTTAAAATTGAAATTTTGGGACGATATAAAATCAAAAATCTAAAATGATGAAGAATAATACTAATAGATTTTCCTCTTGAGATATATTTTGCTTTAATTTATATCCCTTTCAATAGGCTTATGAAAAAATTGAGTTTTTTCTGATTATTTCGCTAATATCAAAAATCATTTAAGTAATATTAAAATAGAATAGTATAATTTTTACATTTCAATAATTATCTATATATACTACTT
>JBHLQA010000345.1:702-4222 GCA_048885285.1 Candidatus Odinarchaeota archaeon | reverse complement strand
AATCCAATATTCAAAACAAAAACAATTATCGTTGCTATAATAGGTTTTTCTGATAGACTATATCGAAATTCTGATAGTTTACTCATAATGACTCGCCCGTGCAGATATATTTATTATAGAAGTGGAAATTGATATTAAAATTTCGTTCTGTATAGATTCTGAAGATAGTACCTTTAAATTAATATTAAAAAATTGTAATCATTAAAAAAAATTATGGATGAAATAAAAAATATTATTGATGAATTAGGAATTGATTCACTAGAAAATAATATTAAAATTGCTGGAGTCGCAGTTGTGTCAGATTCAGGAAATTTAATTTTTCAGACAAGCAATTGGGATATATCAAATCAAACAAACGTTATCTTGGAGGTTATTAGAGGAGCTTCTTCTTTTGTTTTAAGCGATTTTAGTTATACAGTTACTCAAAGTGCCACTGAAGGATTTATTGGAATAAACGATAGTGGGATGGGTTATATATTGATTGTCCCATTTCAAGGGGGTGTACTTGTAGCTTATGCGATGCCTCAAGCAGATCCACCTAGAGCTTTATCTTTTCTTAAAAGTTATGCAACAAGATTGAATGGGAAGGTATAATTAAATTGTTTTAACTTCCAATACATTAAAATTTTTTTACATATCTAATTTATCATTAGATTTTTGAAAAATATAACATATCCAATTCATTTCTATAAGTTTTTTATCTAAATATCCCTTTCGATAAAAATGAAACATAAATTGATTTAAAACCTGTTTTAATAGTTTAAGAGTAAAAAAATATATTACTCTTTCAATTTTTTCATTTTTAATTATTGTTTCTATAATTTTTTGCCCTTCCCCTTTCTGAATAATTAATTCTAAAAATCCATTAATCCTTGTTAAATTAGATAATATCTCAAATAAATTAGGCAGCTTCTCATAAGATGTATGGATTATTGATCCACTTGAAAAAACACCATCGAATATCCCTATTCTCTCATCAAGTTCAAAATAATCTTTTAGAAAAAAGGTGCAATTTGGATTTCTTTTTCGAGCAATTTGAATTGACTCAGAACTAAAATCTACTCCTACAACCTCAGCACCTAGGGAATGGAGTCTCATACTTTCATGTCCTGTTCCGCATCCGAAATCCAATATTCTTGGTTTATCTCTAAAATTTGACAAAAAATCTTTAATTGTTGGCATTAGAATTTCATTTGGATACCAATTTGCTGCTGTTTCTTCAGCTGTTAAATCATAGAATTTTCTTACATTATCCATTTAAAATTCCTTACTTTCAAAATTTAATTTATTATAGTGAATAAGATTTCTTTTTAATTAAAATGCTTAAATATAATTAAAAAATCTGCTATATTTTTTTCCAATATCAAAGGAAATTTCGATATTATATTAATTGAATTTATCTAAAGAATTACTAGTCCTCAAGTTCCTCAATAATTATAAGATATTCCCTATTATATGAGTATTTAATAATAGATACTACCCTTCCAGTTAATGCATTTAAGAATTGCTCTAAAATATTTATATTTTTTTCACTAGCTAAACCTTTCATTCCCTTATAATGGAACTCATGCACTTTGTATCGCATTTTTTTATACTCCTAAAATAAAAAAGGAAGAACAACAGCTATGATTATAAAAATAATAATCATGAGAATCACAAGTATTAATCTAAGTAGGACATTTCGCTTAGAATAATTTTCCATGTCTTTCTTATATTTTTCAATATCAAACTCATCAGAACCTAATTTAATATTCTCTGAACCACAATTTTCACAGATCTTAATATCTCTTCCTTTAAATTCATACCCACAGTCTTTACATTGTGGCATTGTTAAATTTTGGATTTGATTTTTAATTATAAATAAATTATAGAATAATATTATTCAATTATATTATTAAGATTATCTTTTTTGTAAAAAGAAAATTTAATTTTGTATTGAATGCCAAGAAAAAGATCAGCTGCTATTTCCCTATGGGAAGTTAAGAAGATAGAAGACAACTTGATTATATTAATTATTACTATGAACAGAAAGAGAAATTTATTAAGAGATATCTTAATAAAGAGAGATTAATTTTATGAGAGCAAATTTATCAATCTTAGATTTTGAGCCTTCCTATAAGAGATTTTTAAACTCTACGGCCCCTATGCCCACCTTTCCTTCTACAGTGGTCATGTGATTTAGGAGTTACTTCTTCAATCCTACCGACTTGTAAACCTGAACGGGCAAGTGCACGGATGCATGCTTGAGCACCAGGACCAGGGGTTTGCGATTTGTTTCCCCCAGGAGCTCTTACTTTAATATGAATGCCAGTAATCCCTTTACTTCTAAGTTCATTAGCGACCCGGAATCCTGCCTGCATTCCAGCATAAGGATTTGATTCATCTCTATCAGCTTTAACAACCATCCCGCCAGTACATTTTGCGAAAGTTTCGGCTCCGCTGAGGTCTGTAGCTGTAACAATGGTGTTATTGTAGGAGCTAAATATGTGTACGATTGCCCATTTAATATCTTTACTCATTTTAGACTTTTCAAATAATATTGTTTTTATTTAATGTTTTAAATTATTTTTCGAATTTGAATTTTATTATTTATGAGAGGTGGTAAGAGATATAAACATTGGATTTCAAGGTTGTAGGGAAGAAATGAAAATATCTCCGAAGATCTTAGCTTTTTAATTCATTAGAAAAATCAATTTCGAACTAACTCTAGTTGATAAAGAACACATCTAATTGCAGATTATTTACCATTGTTTAAGTCGTTTCAATCTATTTCTAGTTAATAATGAACCAAATTGAGATTTATATTGAATTAAAAACAGGTAAAAACATAAAGTAAGATTTTCAGTTAAAGATTTAAATTAATATGCAATTTATTAACTTTTTTCTTTCGATACGGATAATGGACTATTCGGGGCATAGAGAATCATATCTTCTTCTTCTTTTTTTACAATATAGGAAGGAGCATTAATTTTTTTTCCTTTTATTTGTATATGTCCGTGAGTTATATATTGTCGTGCTTGGTAGATTGTACTGGCAAGTCCTTTTTCATAAACAAGGGTTTGTAATCTTCTTTTTAAGACATCTTCTACAGTTAAAAGAAGAACATCTTCAAATTCTGCTTCTGAACCAATAATGCCAAGACGATTTAATTTTTTAATAAGAGTTTGTTGTACTTCTAAAGCTTGTTCCTTAGATAAGGTTCTTGATTGTCGAGCAATATTACGCCAATTTCCTAGCATTGTACGCACTTTCCAATATTCTCTTTTGTTTCTAAGTCCATATCTCCCAAGAAATTCGAGTTCTTCCATTATTCGCTCTTTTTGATATGGATGTTTTGGTTTTTTAAATTTCTTCTTTAAACGTCTTGGATCTCCCATAATTTTTCACCTTTAGATTATTTTTGTAGTTTTTTAATTTGCTTCTTTCTTACAACACCAACTACTAATCCATGACGGCCAGTACTTTTTGTTTTTTGCCCTCGCACCTTTAACCCTAAACGATGTCGAATCCCCTTATAACT
>JBHLQA010000345.1:0-692 GCA_048885285.1 Candidatus Odinarchaeota archaeon | reverse complement strand
CTATGTCTCTTTTAACGGTAATTTCCAATTTATTACTAATGATATGTAGATCTTCACCAGTACGTAAATCCTTAGGTCTATTTACCATCCAGTTAGGAATACCATTATCTACAGGATTTAGGATTATTTTTTCGATTTGGTTTAATTCTTTTTCTGGTATTGCTCCAATTCTTATGTTTGGGTCAATTCCTGCTACCTTTACTATAGCTTGTGCGAATCTTCTACCTATACCAGTAATTTGTGTTAGAGAAAATTCAATTTTGGCATTACCATCTACTTGTGCTCTCAAATTACGAAAAAATACCTTTTCTTTGAAATTTTTAGGTCGAATAGCAGATAGAGAACTCATACGAATATAATCAATTACTATTATATTTTATTTTTTGATATAATGGTAGAAAATACAGAATTTAATAATAAATTTTTGGTTTTACTTTAGATTTAATAAAAGCTTCTGTATTCTCTATAAAATTAAAAAAATAAGTTGTAAGGATTTAATGATTTTTATTTTGGTGATATGACACAAATTCCGATCATGTTGACCGCCCGGGCGCATCTGCCTCTCAATGACAGGATAACCCCCTATCTGGGCGGTGGCGTGGGGTATTATTCCAATGACTTCGACCTGGCGATAATGCTGACCGACTTTATAACTTTCGACCCGGAAAGCAGTTTCGGATATCATGTTAACG
>JBHLQA010000344.1:0-4226 GCA_048885285.1 Candidatus Odinarchaeota archaeon | reverse complement strand
TTTTGTGAGTCATTCTTTTTATTTTCGGAAAGATGTAAAATTTTAAGAATAGCAATATTATTTTATTAAAATAATTTTTAATTTTGATAAAAGATTTGCCATGTTCTCTTTGTTTTACTATAATTGGGATTTCTTTATAATTGTAATTAGGAATAATTTTAAATAACATTTCTTGTGATAATGAATAATCAGATTCAAATTCGATATCATTGTATAATCTACAAGATAATGCACGATAACCATTCGTAGGATCAGAAATTCTTTTTCTTAATAAAAAAAAATAAAATACTGTCATTAGTTTTGAGCAAAATCTTCTCTTATAACCCATATTATAATAATATTTAAATCGATTTCCAATAACAAAATCTATATTATCTTGTAGAATGATCCTTATAAAATCACTAATATATCGAGGATCATGTTGTCCATCCGCATCTAATATAACCGCTATTTCATGATTATTATTTTTACAATAATTTAATCCTGTTTTTGTAGCTGCTCCATATCCTTTGTTTAGAGGATGTTTAATAATTTTTACATTATAACAGCTGGCTACTTTACTTGTATTATCAACAGAACCATCATCTACCACAATAACTTCCATTCTATCTGAAATGTTATTTGGTATTAGTTTAAGAGTTTTTCTAATATTCAATTCTTCATTATAAGCAGGAATTATAACACCAATTTTGAGATCAGGAAAAAAATAAGTTGGTTCTAAAGTCTCTTTATTCACTTTATTTGCAGGATATCTCGACTTCTGAGACGTTGATGATGTTTTCAATGTAAAAAACCTTATATATATTAGAATTAGTTTTTATTTCAATTTTTTCCTGAAGTATAATAAAATTTTGATATATTTTTGAATATTATATATTATAAAAAATAATTCTGTTTTATTAATTAAATTATTAATTAAGTATTTATGCTATTTAAATTGATAAAAAAAAGTATCATATTAAAGTCAAAGATACTAAGAGATATCTTAGTTTTTACTTTTCCTTTCACTTTAATATACTATTAACTAGTTTTAGAAATAATTTTACAGAGACTCTATTGAGAAAGATAATTTAAAAATTATTTGATCCATATTTTTAATTATGGATAAAAAATATAGAAAAATTTGCTATGTTAATCCTGTTATTAATATTAAAAGACCAATTTCTTTTTTAATGAATGAATTAAAAAAAAAGGAATATATTGTATCAATATTAACACCTAGAGAGAAGTCATCCATTAAAAGAGAAAAAACAAGATATTATGATGATTTTAAAGGGATAAAATTTTTAACATACCCAATATGGACAAAATCTTCCGGTTTTATCTGGCCTATTCCCATCAATTTAGAGTTTATTAGAAAAGCTTGGAAGATATTAAAAGAAAATGATATTATTCATGTGTGGGTTCCATTTTATCCAAATACATTTATAATTTGTTTTTTGAAACTTTTATTTTTTAAAAAGAAAAAGTTAATTCTTACTATGGATACATTTCCAGCATATTCTTTTAAAGTATCATCAGTTTTAGATGTATTATTTAGATCATTTTTTAAAACTATAGGAAAACTTGCTTTTATTGCTTCTAATTATATTTTGATTTATGGACAATCATTTATCAAATATGCTAAAAAAGCAAGTGTTCCTAAGAAAAAAATTAGAGTTTCTCCTACTGGAATTAATTATGATCTAAAAATGGTAGACCGGAACATTAGAGAACTACTTAAGATTGGAAATAATGAAAAGATAATGTTGTATGTTGGCCTTCTAAATAAAAGAAAAGGAATTGATTTGATTATAAAAACAGCATTTCAATTAAAATCAGAAAATATTAAGTTCTTGCTAGTAGGAGATGCCCCAAAAAGGGAGAAATACATTAAAATTACCTCCAATTTAGGTTTGAGTAAAAATATTATATTTTTAGGCAACCGTCTTGATGTTCATAATTTTTACAACCAAGCCGATATATTTTTCTTTCCAAGTAGAGGGGAAGGATTACCTGGGGTTTTAATGGAAGCTATGCTTTATCAGGTGCCTATTGTTTCAAATAATATTCCTGGTGTAAGAGATTTAGTAGAACATATGGAAAATGGAATTTTATGTGAAATAGAAGAGATACATTGCTATAAAAAAGCTATAAAAACGTTGTTAAGAGATGAACAATTAAGAAATAAATTTAAAAAGAATGGAATAAATAGAATAAAATCTAAATATTTGTGGAAAAACAATTTACATAATTTTGAATCTATTTATTAAAAGTCAGTATTAAGTTAGGAGTTCTATGCTACAGAATCAAATATCCAATTCAAGCATTAAATTTTCACTAGCATATCAATTTTGATGATATACTTAAAATTTAATTACTTACTAAATTCTTAGAGAAAATGAAATAAATTTTAATTTTTAGTAGATTTTATTATAAAATTTATATTATTAATCCTTATTTTCTAGTGAATTTTTTCATAAGGTTTAAACTTCTAAGTAAGATTTTATCAAAAAATCTGTTTTCATCTAAAAGAGATTGAAAATAGGAAATATCAGAAGAGTTAACTGTTCTTAACAAGAAATTCATTATCATGAAGAGTATAAGAAATGTAATAATTGATAAAAAATCTAGATTTTTAAAGAGTGAAAAACCTAGGATTTGAATAAAACCTTCAGTTGCTTGATTGAATATGAGTTCTTTTAAAACAATTGTAATAGATAAAGGGACTAAAAATGTTATATATTGAATTATGATTTTTTTAATATCCAATTTAATTTCCCCATATTTGTATGTTGCGAAAATTTGAATAATCATTGATAATATGTTTCCAAATATCAAACCATAGATAATTGCTCCTTCAACTCCAAAAAAGATTAGCCCAATAAAAAATAATGGAATACTAATTGAAGTATAAATTATTCTTAAGAACAAGGTTAACTTTACTTTATGCTGAGCATTTAAATGACTTTGAACAAAAATTGCGAGAATTTTGAAAATAGAAGCAAGTACAATTAAACGAAGAAAATTTGAATATATTAATCTGTACTCTAGAAAAGCAAAATCCAAGACAAATTCTACGCTAAAAAATAAAATACCTGAGATAATTAGCAAAACAAACAAGGTTACTTTATAAGTTATTCTATAAATCGTTTCAATTTGCTCATAACTTTTTTTTGTGTTTAGAGATGTAAAAGAGGTTAATAATGGAAAATTAAAAGAGTTTATAACATAATCATTTAATTTTTGATAATTTAGAGAGATCTCATATCCAGTAACAACATTAGCAGAGATTATAAAACCAATTCCTTGTTTTTGAGCTTGGATCCAAAGTCTTTCAATAAGATCGTTAAAACCCATATAGCCTCCATATTTAAATGTTTTAGATAAATCTTGTTTAAGAGAATCTGGTTTACTTCCAGTTGATTTAATTTTACTAACCATCATAAATACAATAATAGAATTAAGAGTGAATGGAAGTAAACTTGAAATTAAGGTAATCCATGCGACGATTTCAATCTCAATTTCAATTCTTAATATAAAAAAAACAACTAATGGGACAATGTAAATTAGTTCTTTGACTATTAAGAACAAGAAATTATAGTTAAATCTATTAAAACCACGATTTATAGCTTCTGTAATATAATTCATACTATTTATTAGAATGCAAGGAGATAAGATAAAAAAGAGAGATACTAAAGTTTCAACAAGAAAATTTGCAATTAATTGAAAGAGAAGTATGCTTAGAATAAATAAGGGGATCAAAAATATTAATTTTACTATAACAGTGTTTCGGATTAAAAATTTTATTTTAGATTTTTCATTTAAAGCAATATACCTTGGAATATAATAATTTAAGGTGAAATTGAGCCCAGGGGGTAATAGTGATGTTATTGTTACTAAAATCATGATAATAGATGTAGCTATTATGAGGATTCCCCAAATGGCATCAATAAATAAACGAGCTAAAAGAAATGAATAGATAAAAGTGAAAAGTAATGAACTATAATTAAGCATAAATGAGAAAAAGGTATTTGTAGCTAAGTTCCTGTATTCTGAAGTACCTTTTGAAGTCTGATTCTTATTATCAGTTTTTTTCATTTTTAAAATAGTATTTTTACTATCAAAAAGTTAAGGTAAAAAAATTATAAGTCTCAAATTAAATTTATGATTTGAAAAAATTAGCAATAATAGTTTAAAAACTAGGCAAATTCATAGTTTTTTAATTATTTAAAATAAAAAAAAGA
>JBHLQA010000343.1:0-4229 GCA_048885285.1 Candidatus Odinarchaeota archaeon | reverse complement strand
AAAGATTTAAAACTCTAAACTATTTGAATCCAAATTATTCCATAAACCATTCAATTTGAAAGGAAAGGTTATATTAAAGATATATTGGAAATTCATAATAACGGAATTACAAATATAGCAATACATTTAATTTTTCAAATTCTATTTATAATATAGTATAAAAAATAAGTTAACGGATGTAGATTGATATAACATCAGATATTAAAGAAATTGAAAAAAAAGCATTAGAACTTTCAAATCGAGAACGTGCGTTATTAATTCGACAATTACTTCGGAGTTTAGATGAGGACTCAGAAGAAGAAAATGCCGATGAGTTATGGATTAAAGAAGCCGAATATAGATATTCTCAATTTAAACAAAAAAAAGTATCAGATAAATCGGCGGATGATGTCCTAAAGGACGCAAGGAATAATTTGAAATGACTGAAATTACTTTTTTGTTAGAAGCAGAAGAAGAATTGAATTATTTTGCTCAATATTATAATCAACAAGCATCAGGATTAGGATTCGATTTTTTAGAAGAAATAGAAAAGTCACTTCATGCGATTGAACAAGCTCCAGAAAGATGGTCTCATTATAAAAAAAATATCCGTAAATTTAATACCAATAGATTTCCTTTTTCTTTATATTATAAATTTGAGAAAAAAGAAGATAAAATAATAATCATTGCTGTAGCTCATCAGAAAAGAAAGCCAGGTTATTGGAAAAATAGGTTTTAGAAAATTCACTTTATCAAAAAGTCCGCAATGTGAATTTTAATTGTTGTGTGAAGCTCAATAATTATGTTTATATTCATTTTTATGAAAAATTGAATCTATACAAAAATATTTTCAGGATCATAAGGTATCCCTCCAATAAAATCACCAACTTCATCAGATGACAATCCATTTTCAATTGCCCTCTTATCAACAAGAGTTCTGGGTCTATTAAGATCATTTATGTTTTGCTCTGTTTTTTCAAAGGAATTTTCATTGAAATCAGATTTTGAATTTACTCTTTAGGATAATTATTGTGGATTTCTAATTGAAAAAATCTCTCTCAATATGTTAGCCTTTCTTATGACATTTAATAGAGAACATCATAGGAACTGTAAATTCTAACTCTGTGAATTCCCAATATCCATCTTCTCTTCTTTTCATGTCAGGATGTATATTAAAAAATGTAAATGGAAATTCATGCAAGAATTCAATTTCTAAATTGGCGTCTATTAAAGCATTCACTATTGAACTCATGCTATGAATCCAATCATAGGATTCTCGATTCTTTAGTTTTGCTGAAGGATCTGCATATGCCCCATCTTCATTGAAAAATATTGGTTTTCCTTCGGAAAAGTAATTATAACCTACCCTAAATGCTTCTTGGTGTTCGTCAATGAGAAGTCCGAAAGGATGGTTTTCTATGATATAAAAAATCCCGCCCTCCTTTAAAAAATCACTTATTATTTGAGCCCATTTAACTATATCAGGTAACCAACAAATAACACCATAAGAAGTAAAGACAATATCAAATTTTTCTTTCAATATTTTTGGTATATCATATAAATTTGATAGTATAAATCTCGTGGGTATTTTTAAGTCTTTACTTAATTCTTTTGCTAAATTAATTGCTTTATCTGAAAAATCTATCCCAGTTACCTTAGCTCCTAATCTCGTCCATGAAAGGGTGTCCAATCCAAAATGACACTGCAAATGCAATAACGATTTTCCTTTTACATCTCCCAATTCTTCTAGTTCTATTGGAAGTAAAGAAGTCTTACCGGATTTGAAACCCTTTAAATCATAAGATTTTGATTTAGCATTAATCTCTACAAGTTCATTCCATCTTTTTAGATTTGTCTCAAAAAATTTTTCATTATTCAAAATAATATCCTGAAAAGGTTTTAGGTCATTATTGGTTATGTTATTAATTGATTTACTCAAATTTATACATAATTTTATATAGATCTTCTTTAGTTTTTATATTTCCAACTATAATGCAATTATTTACATTAATATTTTCGCATATCAATGAAGTATTTTTTCCAATGATGCATTTATCTAACTTATTATTTTCGCCTATAATCACATTGTCAAAGATGATAGAATTCGATATTTCCACATAATCTTTTATTTCTGCATTCCAACCAATGTATACATTTGGTCCTAATAATACATCATCTCCTATTCTAACATTGTCTTCAAGGTGTACAGGTTCTATGAAGGTGGGATAATCACCTATAAAATTATCAATTCTATTTCGATTAAGATGAGTTTTTAAGAAATTATTCAATAACTCCTTAATTTGACTTTTGGAATTTAACTGTAACTTATTAATAATCTTTTGTATTTCTTCTAAATCTTTTTTCATTTTTGTTCATACCAATAATAATTTTATAATTCAAGAGTTTTAATTAGGGAATCAATATTTTCATTAGTTTTAGTACTAGTTTTTATTACTTTTATGTTAGGGTTGAACTTCTTAGCATCATTTTCCATTTTGTTAATATTAGTGCCTAATCTCTCTAAAAGATCGATTTTATTAATAACAGCGATATCAGACATCTTAAAAAGCATTGGATGTTTTTCAACAACCCATTCTCCTTCAGTAATCGAAACAACTGTCATTCTTTTATCTGTACCTAGTTTGAAATCAGATGGACAAATTAGATTTCCAACATTTTCTATAAAAATTAGATTGTATTTGTCTAAATCTTGATTGTTTAAAACCTGATAAATATGATATGCATTTAAAGCACATTCTCGTCCGGTATTAATTTGAATTGTTTTAACATCATGTTTCTCAATCCTATTAGCATCAACTCTAGTAGTAATGTCACCACATATTACTAAGATTCTATATTTTTTTGATAATTGCTCAGCAATTTTTTCTAGAAGTGCTGTTTTTCCTGCTCCAATTGCGCCTACAATATCTATAGAAATGATCCCTCTTTTCTTAAGATCATCATTTATTTGTTTTGCTAATGAATCATTATCCTTTTCTACTTCTTTCTTTGTTTCAATAACGAAATCTCTAATTTCTTCTCTTGATAAATTAATACTTTCAAGCTCCTTAATCCTGCTAACTTCTCTTTTATTATTTTCTGACATAAAATTAGACTATTATTTGGTTGAATAGAAAACAAGGATAATTACTTTTTATAATTAAACATTTAAAAATAAATTTACCCAATTTAATAAGCGTAAAATCCCTTTCCACTTTTTCTTCCTAGATGTCCTTTATCAACCATTTTCTTAAGAAGAATAGGTGGGATATCATTATTGTCTCCACTTTGATGATAGTAAGACATTTCAATGTCATAAATAACATCCAAACCAACATTATCCATTAAATTAAAGGGACCAATCTCCATACCAGTAAATATTTTCCATGCCTGATCTATTGTCTCAATATCAGCATATCCTTCCGCCCAAATCTTTAAACATTCTTTTTTGATAGCTCGCCATATTCTATTGAAAACAAAACCAAAACTTTCTTTTTTAACAACAAGAGGCGTAATATCAATACTTTCGACCCATTTTTTTCCTCTCTCAAAAGTATCATCACTAGTTTGTGTTCCTTTCATAATATCTGCCATTGGATACTTAGAGAGACTGTAAAAATGAATGTTCATAACTTTATCTTTTCTCTCAATAACATCTTCTATTTTTGAAACTGGAAATGATGAACTATTAGTAGCTATAATTGCATGAGGTGGTGCCAATTTATCTATACTCGAAAAAATGTCCTTTTTTAATTCAAGCTTTTCTGGAACAGCTTCAATTATCAAGTCAGCATTTTGTACTGCTTCTGAAAGCTTAGTATGAAGAGTAATTTCTGCCGATATTCCATCTTCCCTCAATTCCTTTATCAATTTTTTTATATATATATCAACTATTTTTAGATTTATATCAAAAACACGAATATTGTAATTATAAAGAGCTGATCTTTTCATTATTTGTTTTCCCATAAATCCTGCTCCGATAATACATATTGTTTTTATCTTGTCAACCATCTCATAATCATCAAATTTAATCATTATTCTATCTAGGTATTAAATCTATAATAAATATTGAATTACTACATTTCTATCATTATGGTATTTTGTGTATTTAATGATTAAGCTATAATTTTTTCAATTATTTGTAAAAAGTAATCATTTTCTTTTTTAGAACCTATAGTAACTCGAAAAAACTCGGAACTTAATTGATTGGAGACATCATGAACTAAAACTCCAGATTTTGCTAGGTTTTG
>JBHLQA010000342.1:0-4257 GCA_048885285.1 Candidatus Odinarchaeota archaeon | reverse complement strand
GGATTCAGCTCCAAAAATCACGTTGTCCCGGGATTTTATTGTATCAATCACCAGCGGTTTTGTCAGCATTAAACCGGAAGCACGATTGCAAGCTTCGGCGATGAGGCTTCGTGATTGATCATAAACATACAATGTACCACCTGCTTTCACATTTTCGGCCATCCGTTGGGCGGCTTCCTGAATCAAGTCGGTTTGTTTTTCTAATTCATAAATCCGTTCAATAATTTTTTCAATATAATCTCGCGCCCTGGAGATAAAGGGATAGGTCTTTCTCACCTGAACCTGATAGGCAATTTCGGCATTGAGCATCCAAAAAAATATACAGAGAAATCAATTAATAATTTATTCTTTATTTAATCAATCTTTAATCATCAAAGAAATCGATTATTATAACTCTTTAGATGTGTAATAACTTTAATTTTTAAGAATTACTAAAAATTTCTAAGGACTAACTTTAATTTTTTGAGAAATTTAATATAATAATAATTTTTTTAATTTCGAGTGTTTTATAATGTTTTAAGACTTTTTGTCTAAAAAGAAAATTAAAAAGAGAAGTAGATTTTGATTTATATCTTTTCAATTTTTATACAGTAATTCTTATTGAATTTATTGAATTGGGTTTTGAGGAACTTGTCTTTATTTGTGCATTTAATCATGAATTACTTAATAATGGAAATGTAGTTAATTTTAATGAACTAATTAAATATCCCTCAATAAATAGGGAAAAAGATTCGGGAACTCGCAATATATTTGAAAAACAATTTCCAAACCACGATCAATTAGATATAAAATTAGAATCAATTTGAAAAAATTCTATTTAATTATACATTTTTGGAAATGAGATTTTCTAATTCATTTTTCTAATTTAAACTAAGAGAAATATATTTAATTAGATATATACAAAGTTATGTATATCATAAATTTATAAGTTAAATATCAAAATCAAAAATGGGGAAGAAATTAAATATTGATTGGAATTAAATCATATGGAGCATATTTACCTAAATATTTGTTACCGAGGGAATTTATAGGTAAAGCTTGGGATTTTCCGATTGTTCCTGGTACAAAATCAGTAGCTATGGCTGATGAGGATAGTCTTACAATGTCTGTGGAAGCGGGTCTAGATTGTTTAATAGGATTTGATCCAAAAAGTGTTGATGGATTATTTTTTGCATCAACTACACAAGTATACACAGAAAAAGATTCTGCTTCTTTAATTGCGACTGTTCTCGATATGAGAGAAGATATTATCACAGCAGATTTTACGGATTCATTAAAAGCAGGAACAACGGCAGTAACACGCGCAGTAGATACAATTAAAGCTAATGAAGATATTAAAAGTATTTTAGTAGTTGCAGCAGATACTAGAATCCCAGAACCCTCAACAATGTGGGAATATGGCTTTGCTGATGGTGCAGCTGCATTATTAATAGCAGAAGAAGATACTCTTCCACTATCAATTGATGATTATTATTCCATATCAGCCAATGTGACTGGACCGTGGAAAAGGACAGATAAAGATAATTATATAAGAACTTTTGAAGTAAAGATGGATACAAAATTCTATTTTGAGAACGTCACTAAAGTAATGTCTGAAATCTTGAAAAGAAACAATTTAAAACCAGAAGATATCAGTATTGCAGCATATTATTATAATAATCCTAGAATGCATGGTACAGTTTCAAAAATAATGAAATTTGCTAGTGGTGTAGCTCAAAATAGCGTATTTTTCCAGCTTGGTGATTTAGGAACTCCAATGTCATTTATCTTATTAATCGGAGCATTAAGAAGACCAAAACCAGAAGCAAAGATAATAATGACCGGTTTCGGTGATGGAGCAGATGCAATATTAATGCAAGTTCAGAATAGAGATGCTCTAAGAAACCTTGGAAAAACACGAATGGGCTTCATTGGACATCAAAAATCAATGGCATCTCTAAAAAATTACAATAAGTACCTTGACTTCAAGGAAATTCTCGAAAAAGATAGATATATAAGAAAGAGTTCTCCAGTTACAACTTACCGTGATAAGGCATCGGTATATAAATGGTATGGTGTAAAATGCAAAAATTGTGGATCGATTCAATATCCTGATATGTTGCGTTCTTGTTACGTATGTAGAGCAGATGATCAGTTTGAGAGAGTTAAACTCGCATTAAAAGGTACTATCTTTACTTATACTTTAGATCATTTAGTTGGTGGGACATATTCAAATACACCTGTACCTCGATGTGTAATTGATCTAGATGGTGGGGGAAGAGTACTACTTAATATGACAGAAATAGAGAGACCAGAAGAAAATGTTCAAATAGGTATGCGAGTTGAAATAACATTTAGAAAAGAACATGAGGGAGCTGAATTTATAAATTATTATTGGAAATGTAGACCTGAAAGGGGGAGACCATAAAGAGGTGAAAAAAAAATGCGTAAAGGAATAAAAGACAAAGTTGCTATTATTGGATGTGATATGACCAAGTATGGTGAATTATGGGATAAAAATCAATATGATTTACTTTTTGAGGCAGTTCAAAGTGCTACTAAAGATGCAGGAATTAATAAAGATGATATTGATAGCACTTGGATTGGAATTTTTTACTATTTTACAGGACTTTCAGGTTCTATGGTGGAAGATATTTTAAGATTAGATGGTAAACCAGCAACTAGAGTTGAAAATTATTGTGCTAGTGGGATGGATGCCTTTAGAAATGCCTCATTTGCAGTTGCTTCAGGTGCCTATGATATCGTTCTTGCTTGCGGAGTAGAAAAATTGATGGATGAAGGAGGCAGTGGCCTTCCCGGTTTTACACAGTTTGGACATCCTGTATATCCTATGCCCTCTGCTCCAGCTATGTTTTCTATGGCAGCAACAAGATCTTTTCATGAATATGGATGGACAAAGGAAGATCTGGCGAGGGTTGCTGTTAAAAACCATGAAAATGGAGCAGAGCATCCTAAAGCTCATTTTAGAAGTAAAATTACAATTGAACAAGCAATGAAAGCACCTATGATTGCAGATCCTCTAGGTCGTTTTGATTGTTGTGCTATGAGTGATGGCGCTGCTGCTCTTATCTTGACACGACCAGAATTGGCTGAAAGTTATGCCCATGCTGATGATTATATCTTAGTTAAAGCAAATGCAATATCATGCAGAACTAACTTTCCATGGTACATACCTCCCAATGGTCCAGGAGCAGATTTCACTAGTTTTCCAGCAACCGTTAAGGCTGCTGAATATGCTTATAAAGAAGCAGATATTACGAATCCTCGAAAAGAAATAGATTGTGCGGAAGTTCATGACTGCTTTACTATTACAGAATTAATAAATTGCCAAGATTTAAAATTCTGCGATCGCGGTCAAGCTACTGAAGAATTAAAAAATGGAACATTTAATTGGGATGGAGAAACTGCGGTTAATCCCTCAGGTGGGTTAAAATCATTTGGACATCCAATCGGTTCTACAGGCTGTCGAATGCTAACTGAAATTACTAAGCAGCTTCAAGGACGAGCAGAAGGAAGACAGGTTCCAGATGCTAAATTAGGCTTATGCCATAACCTTGGAGGCGCATTTAGCGTTTGCTCCACTACTATTTTAGGTCAGAGAGAATAAAATTTATTCAGCTAAATTAAATAATTTTTTTTTTAATACATTTTTAGATTTTTCAAAATAAAAAAAAAAAATTTGAATAATACATTTAAAATTTTTTCTTAGTTATATTATTCTAAACCTATTTTAGCGGCATACTTAATTATTAGAAACATAATAAAAGCAATAATAATGAAATTAATACCAGCAGCTATAAATTTTCCAACTCGAAATACACCTATTTTATAAGTATTGATATCTTCAAAATTTGGAACAAACAATCCTATTAATGGTGTTATTAAATCTTCGGCTAATGACATAATTAATGCATTTACAGCAAGTCCTATAATAAATGCTGAGGCTAATCCAAGGACTTTATATTTCTTAATAAATTGTAAAAATTCCTCTGCTAGATTTTTAGGTTTTTTTGGCTCTGGTTCTGGTTTAGGAGTTAAGATTTCACGAATCTTTTTTAATTCTTCTAGCATTTCATTTTCTTTTGACAATTTAATTTAACCTCTTTTTTAAAAAGAAATTTGTTTTAAAATAATTAGAAAGATAATAAAATTTGATGAGGACTATTAAAAAATAATTTCTATTATTTATAACGACATAAGTAATTTCGCAAAACTACATCGTGTTTTAATTTCTAATGATGATAATTTAAATTTTCT
>JBHLQA010000341.1:0-4265 GCA_048885285.1 Candidatus Odinarchaeota archaeon | reverse complement strand
ACAAGAATTTGTGGCAACAAAAGCCCAATTTATTAATGATATTAAAGAAAAAGGTTTCTCTAGCACTCAGATTGAAAAAGAAATTGCATTATTAAAGGATCAAGGTAAAATTCAATATTCTCGAGGCAAACCTAAAGGCTGGTGTTTGAGCGAATAATTATACTTGAGTTTTTTTTATAAAGAAGCCTTCCATTACATCTTTAAACATCTCAAATTGATTTAATTCCGTAAAATCTGTTGAATTATATTTTTGAATAAATAGTTGTAACACAGGATCTACACGTTCGAAAAATTTCTTTACAAGTTTATCAGATTTCTTCTTGGATTTGTCAACTAATCCGTATAAAATTATTGGTTCTTTCATAGAATTATCTTCTGATTGGACTTCTGATATCTTGAAAATAAATAAGATATTTCCTGATTCTAGATATTCTAATGAGTTTTTATTGAAAGCGGTATCAACAAATGTGTTAATAGCAGAGATAAAAGCACCTCTAAGATCCTTGTTCACACCTTTTTCTTTTTGCACAGGTAATTTTTTTAAGATATGATTGACAAGAACAAATCCTCGGAAAACAAAACCTAACTCGTAAAGTTCCTTCAAATTTGAATCAGAATAATATTGATTTATAGGAATTATACTTAAAATTTTTGTTAAGAAATTAATAGCTTTTTTCATATTTAATTTTAGACTATATATTAATATTATTAAAAAGAACAATTAAAAACTGGAGTATAATAATGCAAGAAATACTTGATAAAAAATTTGATGAAAAAATTGAAGAACTTGAAAAATCATTACCTTCACGTGAAAAAAATGTTAATTGTGCTGAATTAACATTAACCAGTGTTCTTCAAGTACTAGGAATTGATAACCCTCTATTCCATAATGCTATGATTCCTCTTTCTGGAGGATTTGGAGGTTATAAATCAAAAAAGGGATGGCAAGGAGCATGTGGACCTGTATCTGGTGGGTGTTCGGCAATAGGTATTATTTTAGGAGGTCATAAAAGAATGGATGATGAAATTGCGATGGTGGCAGCCAAGAAGGCTGCTATATTTGCTCATAGATTTGAAGAGAAATTTGGATCAGTAATATGCGCAAAACTCTGTGGTTATGATTTCAGTCAACCGGAAGGTATGATAGAATATCAAAAAAATGGAACATGGGCAAAAAAATGTTATCACTTTGTAGTTTGGGCGGTAGATGCAATAAGAAAAATAACAGCAGAAGAATTAAAAAATAATTGGAAGTAATATTTTTTACAAAAATCTCTAAATACTTTTTTTTTTAATCTTTGAAATTATAAGTTTTTTAAATTAACATTGGTTTGTTACAATTATTCAGAAAAAAATAAACTAAATATAAAGTTTAGGGATTAAATATATGAGTGAAGACGAATCCAGATTTTGTCCATATTGTGGGATTGAGTTACAACATCCCTATTGGCAACATATTCAAACTACTCATCCAGATAAGTATACTCAAAAAGAAACTTGGATAAAATTATATCAGGATTATACAGGTTTAGGGATGGATGAGGCAACCTCCTTAATGGTAATATCAGAATTATTTAATGCGACTCAGGAAGAAATTAAGTCATTCTTAAAAAATGCTAAAATTTTATAATTCTTTTAAAAAATAATCGTTTAAATCAAAATAAATAAAGAAATAATAAAATTTTAAATCCTAAATTTTAAATAATAGATTAGAACTCCTCTTCTTCCTCGTCTTCTTTCAAAAGTCCGGCTTGTTTTAGCATGTCTTCAACGCTATCGCGAGCTTTAATTACTTGTTCATTTTCATTTAAATTAAGTTTTTCAATTACATCATCACTAAATTCCATAAATTTTTCAATAGCGCCAGAACTGAACTCTTTTATTTTTTCAGAAGTTTCTTCAATAAAATCTTTTCCAGATTCTCCAAAAACATTTCCAACGAAATCTGTAAATTGTTTATTCAACTTTTCTATGAAATTTTCTTTTTCTTCCCTATTATTACTCATTTTCTTTCACTACTTTTTAGAGGTATTTATTTAAATAATGTTCTAAAATATTAAAATTCATACTTCTTTTTGTTCTTTTCTTAATTTATATATTTTTTTTCTTTTAATAATAATACAATAATGTTTAATAAAATACATTATTCTTATAACCGAATTCGAGCATAATTTTATTAATGGATTCGTTATTTTTTCAATAAATCAACGAATTTATTAGCAAAATCTATAATCTGATCCCAATCTCTGTAATCATGCATTTTACCATCGGGATTTTCAATTCCTTCCTCTTTTTGAAGAATGCCTATAACGATTTTTCTTGTCATACCAGATATTGCAGACCCTTCTGTTAAATCATAAGCACCTCCAAAAGCATCTATTAATTTAGGATTTAATCCTAATTTTTCGATTTTTGCTGTGATGTATTTATTGATCGCTTTATGTATGTTATTTTTATCTGAAGCTTCTCCACAGCAAACATAAAATGCTAAGGCATTTTGCATACTCTTCAGTTCCAGTTTTCTTTTTTGAAAGAATTTCTTAACTACTTTTGTCCACATTTTCATTTTAATACCAGTTCCTATTACTATACCATCATATTCTTCTAATGGGGGAATTTCCTTCAGGTTATGTTCCTTTAAATTGTAATTTTCTGTTGTTATCCCTTTTTCTTGGATTATTTCTTCAATTTTATTCGATATTCCTTTAGTAGTACCATACCTTGTTCCATATAAAATTAAGACTTTACTCATCATTAATCCTCCTTTTTCTTTTAAAAATTAATAGTTGTTTTTGCATTTCAAATATATTTAATAGAATATAAACAAAATGAAATCCAATTTTTGTAAATACTAACCCTAAAATTCGTAATTTTAGAAATAAATTAGTTAAAACTCCTAAAATTTTTGAATATTACGCAAAACTTAATTCATAAAGCTTCTTATTAGCACTTAAATCTGCTTTTATATCTTTTACTATTTCAAAAAGGTCATCTGAAAGTCTTTTCATTTCATTTTTCGCAGCAGTAGCATGCCCTGACAATGCAATCCTCCCAAACTCAGAATTTATTAGGTTCAGAAATTTTTTCCTGAATATAGCTAAGGGGACCCAAGAAAATAATTTAAATTTTTTTGGAAGAATAGGGATATTAAGCTCCTTTAATGCTTTCACGTTTTCTCTGATGCCTTTAAGAGCTAAATTAATTAGGTCTAAATCTGTCCCGAGTGTCTTATTTCGTTTTTTTGCAGCATAACCTGCCATTGCCAATGGACTTATAAAGGTCATATGAGTCTTTAACCAAGCATCGATATCTTTACTAATATCAACCTTAATTCCAGATTGTGTAAAATTCTGTTCGATCTTTTTTAATCGTTCAGTAATTCTTCCATCAAGTTCCCCAACATATAAAATTGCGTCGTCTACATAAGCTGCAATTATTTTATAGTCTTCTCTATAACCCCCAGGGCCCCCAAATCCAAGAAGAATTCTGTCTTCTTCAATACTGTTTAAATATTCAGTGGCTCCTGATGGATTATTTCCTGTAAAAATTATGATAGGACTAATATTCTCCTTTAAAATAGGTAGAATTTGACTAACTTGTTGACGTTGCATAATTACTAAGATAATATCATAAAGATCTTCTTTTTTTAAACTATCTACAATCTTGATATCTGTTTTGTATTCTTTATGAAAAATATCATCTTGAATAATAAGCCCATGTTTTTTTAAATCCTCTAAACGCTTTCCTCTCGCAAGAATAGAAACATCATTTCCACCGCTTTTAAGTTTATACGCAAAAATACTACCAATTACTCCTGCTCCATATATTAATATTTTTATTATTTTTCACCAAATAAGCTGATTTTCTTTCCTAAATTATAAATATTCAATATTCTATTTAAATTTAGTCACGCCTAAATAATTAAAAAAAATAGGGTATATTTAAGCCTATTTATACCTATTCATTAATAATAATGAATCTTTTTAGAAATTTAATTACAAATTTCAACCAATCATTTATTAAATTATTTCTTAAGTCCTTTGATTAAAATTAATCTATATTTTTTTATTCATTTTTATTAGGATTATATTTTAATTTAGCTATTAAATCATAAATTGAATCCTTATAACTCTGGAGTATTTTTTAATGTTTGAGATGAAATATAAGTAAATCTCAAGTCATATATGGATTTAAACAGTCTAAAAAGAATTATTTATTTTATCTTGTCATTAATATTTCTTAATGTAAAGTGTTAGAGGATTTGT